>CADEER010000006.1:55526-57494 GCA_902826395.1 uncultured bacterium | reverse complement strand
GACCCACACCAATACGCCGACCAATACGCCGACCAACACGCCGACGAGCACCCCGACCAACACGCCGACGAATACGCCCACCAACACGCCGACCAATACGCCTCAGATCGTTCACATCGACCTCGGCTCCGGGCTCGGGCTGCCGGGCGGCATGGTGAACATCTCGTCGACGCTGACCTCGTCCGGACTTCTCGTCGCGGCGGGCGGCAACGACATCTCGTTCAACAACACGGCCCTGGCGCTGAACATCGCGAATTGTTCGGCCAGCGTACCTGGCAAGAGCATCTCGGGAGGCGTCATCAGCGTCGTCGGCACGACGACGACGGTGCGCGTCATCGTTCTCGGGGCGCCGCTCAACCCCGATCCGATTCCGGACGGCATTCTCTACACCTGCGGCTTCAACATTCTCGGCAGTGCGCTGCCGGGCAGCTATACGCTGACGACGTCGAACCACCTGGCGCAGGATCCCATCGGTGTGTCGCTCAGCCCGGTGGTCGGCAACAACGGTGTCGTCAACGTCACGCTCGTCGGGCCGTCACTGACCCCGACGCGCACGCCGACGGTTACACCGACACCCACCAACACCTTTACCCCGACGGTGACGCCGACCAACACACCGAGCAACACACCGACGCCGACGCCGACGATCACGCTGACGCCGACGCCGAGCAACACGCCGACCGAAACGCCGACCCGGACGCCGACCTCGACGCCCACCAGCACCGCGACCGACACGCCGACGCCGACGGTTACGTCGACGAGAACCAGCACACCCAGCAACACTCCGACGTCGACCCCGACCAATACACCGACCCAAACCTGGACCAGCACGCCAACCGATACGGCAACGATCACGCCGACGCCGACGCCGACCAATACACCCACGTCGACGCCGACGCAGACCGACACCAGCACACCGACCAATACGCCGACCGTCACGCCGACCAGCACCAGCACCAACACGCCGACCCAGACTCCGACCCACACCAACACGTCAACGCCGACCAACACGCCGCTGACGGTTCATATCAGTCTGGGGTCGGGCCTCGGTCTGCCGGGCGGCGTGGTGCCGATCACGGCGACGCTCGCTTCGTCCGGTCTGTCGGTCGCCGCTGGCGGCAACGACATCTCGTTCAACAACACCGCTCTGTCGCTGAACATCGCCAATTGCACGGCGAGCGTGCCGGGCAAGAGCATCTCCGGCGGCGTGATCAGCGTCGTAGGCACTACGACTACGGTCCGTGTCGTCGTGCTCGGAGCGCCTCTCAATCCGGATCCGATTCCGGATGGGGCCTTCTACACCTGCAACTTCAACGTCCTGGGCACCGCATCGCCGGGGTCGTATCCGCTCACGGCGACCAATCACGTCGCCCAAGATCCCCTCGGCATGCCGATCACTCCTGCGACCGGCACGAGCGGTGTCGTCAACGTCACCCTCCTCGGTCCTTCGATGACGCCGACCAACACGCCGACGGTCACGCCGACGCCGACCAACACGTCGACTCCGACGACGACGCCCACTCATACGCCGACCAACACGCCGACGTCGACGCCGACGATCACCAACACACCGACTCCGACGAACACGCCGACGAGCACACCGACCGACACACCGACCAGCACGCCGACGCAGACACCGACAAGCACGCCGACCCCATCGATCACCAGCACGCCGACCGAGACGCCGACCGTTACGCCGACCGTTACGCCGACGAGCACGCCGACTCATACACCGTCAGTGACGCCGACGAGTACGCCGACCAACACACCCACCAACACCCCGACCGACACCCCGACCAGTACCCCGACCCACACGCCGACGAGCACGCCGACGAGTACGCCGACCAACACACCCACCAGCCCCCCGACCGATCACGCGACCCCTACGCCGACCCCGCCGACCACCTCGACCCCGACCCCGCCGCCGCTGACCCAGCCCCCGCACCACGACACGGTCCCGGCCGTCAC
>CADEER010000006.1:51867-55516 GCA_902826395.1 uncultured bacterium | reverse complement strand
ACCCCCACCAGCACCCCGACCAATACCCCGACCCATACGCCGACGCCGACCAACACATCGACGCCGACCGAGACGCCAGTGATCGTGCGCATCGACCTTGGCTCGGGTCAGGGGTTGCCGAACGGGACCGTGCCGATCACCGCGACCCTGGACCCGTCGACGTTGAGCGTGTCGGCGGGCGGAAATGACATCTCCTTCGACAACACGGCGTTGGCGCTGAACATCGCCAACTGCTCGGCGAGCATCCCCGGCAAGAGCATTTCCGGAGGAATCGTGAGCGTCGTCGGTACGACGACGACGGTGCGCGTCATCGTTCTCGGTGCGCCGCTCAACCCGGATCCGATCCCAGCCGGCCCGCTGTACACCTGTGTATTCAACATCCTCGGCAGTGCTTCGCCGGGGAACTACCCTCTGACCGCATCGAATCACGTCGCGCAGGACCCCCTCGGCATGTCGCTGCCCGGCGCGACCGGCGCCAGCGGATCGATCGCCGTCACCTTGGTTGGTCCGTCGCCGACGCCGACATCGACGCCGACGATCACGCCGACGCCGACCAACACGGCGACGCCGACGGATACGCCGACCGTGACACCGACGAGCACGCCGACATCGACGCCGACTAGCACGCCCACGCACACCGATACGCCGACCCAGACCCCGACCGACACGCCGACGTCGACGCCGACGGTGACGCCAACCGTAACCGAGACGCCGACCGTAACGGCGACACCGATCAGTGTCCTCATCGACCTCGGTACGTCTTTCGGGCTGGCCGGCACCGCGGTCCAGGTCGACGCTTTCATCGACGTGTCGACCGGCGGCTTCACCGTGGCCGGTACCGGTAACGACATCACGTTCGACAACACGGCACTGTCGGTGAATCCGGCGAGCTGCGTGGCCAATCCCGTGCAGGGCAAATCGATCTCTGCGGGCATCGTCAACGTCGTCGGCAACCAAACGACGCTGAGGGTGTTCGTCCAGGGACCGCCCCTCGACAACAGCCCGATCCCCGATGGCCTGCTGTATACGTGTACCTTCAACATTCTCGGCGGCACGCTGCCGGGGGCCTATCCGCTCATCAACACCAACCAATTGGCTCAGGATCCGGACGGCATGGTCGTGGCTCCGGTTGCCGGTCTCGACGGCGTGGTGAACGTGACCTTGATCGCCGCGACGGCGACGCCGACTCACACGCCGACGATCACGCCGACGCCGACCAACACGGCGACGCCGACCGACACACCGACCGTGACGCCGACCGATACGCCGACGTCCACGCCGACCAGCACACCGACCGATACGCCGACGTTCACGCCGACCAGCACGCCGACTGATACACCGACACCGACGCCGACCTTCACGCCGACTCACACGCCGACCGAAACCCCGACCCCGACCCCGACGCAACCGCCGCCGGTGCTCGAGATCGCGGCCGCAGCCAGCGCCGATCCGGTAGAGGCCGGCGCGCTGCTCACCTACACGCTCACCTACAGCAACGCCGGTGGTCTCGGTGTCGGCATCACCATCACCGCGACGACGCCGCCGGGAACCACGTTCGTCGAGGCAAAGCCCGAACCGATCGACGATCCGGGCGACGGCGGCACCGGTTTGATCGAGTGGGATTCCGCCGACCTGCCGAACAGCGGCGGCGGCGCGGTTTCGTTCACCGTCGAGGTCGACCCGGGGTTGGCCGACGGCACGGACATCGTGCTCACCGGCTACGACATTTCGGCGGTCGAACCGATCATGGTCACCGAAACCGGTCCCGACGTCGCCGTCACCGTCCAGTCCGACCTCAGTCTCAGTCTCATCAAGCTGGATACGCCGGACCCGGTCGAGCCGGGCGACATCCTCAATTACGAGATCACTCTCTCCAACACCGATACTCAGGCGCTCGAAGACGTGATCATTCGCGAACTCTTCGACCCCAACCTGATCATCCTCTCGGCGGTGCCGCCGGCCGACTTCGGTACCAACGACCGGTGGACCATTCCCACCATGCCGGCCGAGTCGAGCTTTACGATCACGGTCGAGGCGCAAGTCGACGTCGACACCCTACCGGGCGTCATCGTCCGCAACTTCGTCGAAGTCACGGAAGCCAGCGGTCGCGTTGCCCGCAGCTATCAGGACACGCAGACGGCAGAGCCGGCGTCGTTGAGCATGTCGATCGACGATTTGCCGGATCCGATCGGGCCCGAAGACGAAGTCATCTACGCGATCACGTTCGCCAATCTCAGCGAAGAAGACCTGGAAGACGTCGTCGTCTATGCCGATGTCGATCCGCGGCTCGAGTTCGAGTTCTCCAGCCCGGCCGCCGACGGCGACACCGATTTCTCCTGGACCATCGGACCGATGTTCGCCAGCTCGGCGGATCGCATCTTTGCGACCTTCTCGCTGGAAGATCCCGACGAGCTGTCGGACGGAACGATCCTGCCGATTCGCGCCTGGGTGATGGACGAGGACGGCCATCTCGCCAGCAGCGGCGAGATCACCGTCTACACGGAGCGCATTGGGCCGAACAATCCGTACACCATGAGTCTGACCGGAGCGCCGCGCTCGCTGCGCATCGGCGTCGTCGAGGAGATGATCTACATGATCAAGCTCCGCAACCAGAGTCCGACGACGAAGACCGGAATCGTGGTGAGCAACGCGCTGCCGCCGGCTCTCGATTTCGTCGAGTCATCGCCGCCGCCCAGCGAGACCGATGGCAACTTCCTGACCTATCGCATCCCGTCGCTGGCTTCGGGAGCTTCGTCGCTGATCGTCATCAAGGCGGCCCTCGGCGAAGGTGCCACCTCGGGTATGAGTCTGATCAACCGCGCCACGCTCGTCGACAGCGCCGGCAACACCCTGCAGGCGAGCTTCCAGGGCAGCGTACGCGCCGGGACCACCACCAACACCGGGCGCCTCTCGCTGAACCTTACGATGCCGAATCGAGTGACGATTGCCGGTGGCAGACCAGGTCGCCTGCGGTCGACCCTCTCGGTGGTCAACGGCGGTCGAGGCGACGCGCAGAACGTCGTCGTGACTCTCAGTGGTCCGACGGCGGCGAGCTTGACGTCGGCGATCCCCGGTCCGAGCAACGTCGAAACTAGGGACGGTATCGTAACCCTGACCTGGATCTTCCCGACCCTGAAAGGCCCGGGCAACGAGTCGATCAGCCTCAACCACGACGTCGCGGCGGGTACGACCAACGGCAGCAACCTGGTGTTCAACGCCACGGTGCGATCCGCCGACGGCCGCAGCGACACCGCGACCGACAGCGTCGAAGTCAACAACCGCGACCAGCAGTAGGGCCTGCGGCGAGGCGCTCAATGCTGAAACGCCCCAACCGGCAACACCGGTTGGGGCGTTTCTTCGAGCAGAAAAGGCGTCGCCGTCAGGCGACCACCACCCCCGACCCCTGGCCCCTGATCCCCGACCCCTGTTTCAGAGCGGCTTGCACTGCGCCGACGCCGGCGTCGTGCGCTGGCATCGCAGGGTGTCGGTGACGCCCGACGAAAGCTGTGCGCAGGCGTTGTCGATGCCGGTGCGCAGCCCTTCAACCTCGGTCTGACCGGTGACCGTCCGACAGACACTGCGACCTTCGAAGTCCATGCAGACGGTGCACTCGAACTCACTCACCTGAAAGCTCGAGTAGATCACGTAG
>CADEER010000006.1:32703-51767 GCA_902826395.1 uncultured bacterium | reverse complement strand
AGCTTGCTCAGCACCGAGTCGGCACTCGACGCGTCGAGACCGGGGCCGGGCTCGACGAGAAGCTGCTCGACCACGCCGTCTTTGGCGATCAGCGCGTATCGCTGCGAGCGCTGGCCCATGCCGAACGCGCTGCCGTCCATGGTCAGGCCGAGTGCTTTGGTGAAGTCGCCGTTGCCGTCCGCCAGCATGCGCACCTTGCCGCCGGCGCCCTGGTCCTTGCCCCAGGCGCCCATCACGAATGCGTCGTTGACCGACATGCAGACGATCTCATCGACTCCCTTGGCGCGGATCTCCGCCGCCTTCTCCACGAAGCCGGGCAGGTGCTTCATCGAGCACGTCGGCGTGAACGCGCCCGGTACCGCGAAGAGGACGACCTTGCGGCCACTGAAGAGATCGCCGCTGACGACTTCTTTTGGACCGCCGTCGCCCATTTCCTTCAGCTTGATGTCCGTGGGGATCGCATCCCCTACCTTGATTGGCATTTCTAGCTTCCTCCTTCGTCAATTCCCGGTTCAAAAAGTGCTCGCATCGACGCAGCCGGGCGCCTGACCCGTCCCGGAGACCGAAGCTCGATCTCCGGTTTCGCCACGGCGGGCGAGAGCTCAGCCGTTCAACTCCGCCAGGATGGGCACCACGTCGCGCTGGCCGATGCCGCAGATCATGGTCGTCACCGGTGATTCCTTCCACATCGCCATCCGGTCGCGGATTCTCTCCTTCGGTCCGATCAGCGCCACTTCATCGACCAACTCGTTCGGCACCTCGGCGGCGGCTTCGCGCTTTTTTCCGTCGAGATACAGGTCCTGAATGGTCTTGGCGGCATCCTCGAAGCCGTAGCGACTGGCGAGATCGTTGTAGAAGTTCTTGCCGCGTGCGCCCATTCCGCCGATGTAGAGCGCCAACATCGGCTTGATCATGTCGATTCCAGCCTGGACGTCGTTGGTGAGGATGACGGACGGGTTGGCGGCAATGTCGAAATCGGCCCAGCTCTTGCCGTTGCCGGCTTTGGCGAACCCGGCCTCGATTCCCTTGCCGTAGATCTTCATGGCCCGTTGGGGCGAGAAGAAAATCGGCAACCACCCATCGGCGATCTCCGCGGTCTGCGCAACGCTCTTGGGCCCGATCGCCGCGACGTAGATGGGGATCTGGCGCCCGTGCAGGATGCTCTTCAAAGGCTTGCCGAGTCCGCTCGCGTCGGCGCCCTGGTACGGGATCTGGTAGTGCGAACCTTCGTAGGTCAGCGGTGCCTCGCGGGCGAAGATCTTGCGCAGGATCTCGATGTACTCCCGAGTGCGCCGCATGGGATTGCCGTAGGCAACACCGTGCCAACCCTCCACGACCTGGGGCCCTGAGGCCCCGATGCCGAGCAGAAAGCGGCCGCCGGAGATCTGGTCGAGCGTGGTCGCGGTCATCGCCGTCATCGCCGGAGTGCGGGCCGGGATCTGCATGATGGCGGTGCCGACCTTGATCTGCTTGGTCTGCCCGGCGATCCACGCCAGCGGCGTCACGGCGTCGCTTCCGTAGGCTTCGGCAGCCCAAACCGAGTGCAGGCCGAGGTCGTCGGCCTGCCTCACCAAGTCCG
Source organism: uncultured bacterium (assembly GCA_902826395.1). Classification (GTDB taxonomy): domain Bacteria; phylum Desulfobacterota; class Binatia; order HRBIN30; family CADEER01; genus CADEER01. The sequence goes on along the minus strand of CADEER010000006.1, from coordinate 50,188 downwards.
TGTCGATCGACATGGACGATCCTGAATATCCGACGTTGATGCCGATTTTCATCGCGATGCTCCCTTCAGCCGAGCGACTGAGATGTCTAGCCCGGATGTCCGTTGCTGTCCACGCAGTGCGACCTGTCGTCGAAGGAGATGGATGCCATCGGCGCGTTACCGTTGAAGCTCTTGAATTACGTGCACCTCGCCGGTTGGTTTTCCTCCGCCGTCATGGGACACTGCTCGGCTGTCGGGCCGGTGTCGCGGCCCAATCTTCAAGGGAGGGGAAACGAATGCTTCACATTCGCCATTTGGGCGCTGCCACGTGTGCGCTCGCATTCGCCGCGTCGCTTGCGCTTCCGGCGATCGCCCAGGACGGCTTGAAAGAGGGCATGGTGCTGAACCAGCAGACCTGGCAACTCGCCGAGGGGATGCTGCCGCCGGAGATCCTCAAGCACTATCGCGAAGGCGATTACATCAATCCCGTGGTTGCGTGGCCCGACGACAAGTACACCTGGCCGGAAGACTTTCTCGCTGCGACCAAGGAGAACGAGGGCAAGTACGATATCGGCGACAAGGGACAGATCGTCGAGAAGGCGACCGGCAAGCAGCCGCAGTACGTGCTCGGATTCCCGTTTCCGACGATCGATGAGTCCGACCCGAACGCGGGCTTGAAGGTAATCTGGAACTTCTTCTATCGGACTTGGTACTTCGGCAACAGCAAGAACGAGTCGCAGGTCAACTGGGTGAACCGCAAGGCGCTCGAGCGGCGCACCGACGTCGAAGCGAGCTTTCGCTACTTCGATGGTGTGCCGGTCGATGACCGTGAGGAGAACCCGATGAATCTCCTCAACCAGTTCCTCACGGTGGTGAAGACGCCGGTCGATCTCAACGGCACCGCGGCTTTGTCGTGGCGCTATCGCGACCCCGCCCAGCGCGACTCCTCGTGGTCGTTCGTGCCGGCTCTGCGCCGCGTCCGCGCAGTCAGCCCTGCGAACCGGTCGGACGGATTTCTAGGCTCCGACATGAGCCAGGACGACGGGCCGTTCTTCGACGGCAAGGCGGAAGACTTCGAGTGGAAGCTCAAGGGTTCGAAGAACATGTTGCGTCTCGTCGATCCGCTCAGCCTGCAGGGCAAGTCCGAACAGGAATGGCTGCCGAGCGGCGGCTGGCGCGCCCAATGGCCGGATCTGGCGTTCATCGGCTACATGGACGAAAAGTGGCAGGGCGTGCCCTGGGCGTCGGCGACCGGTGCGCTCGCCGTGCGCCCGCACTGGATCGTCGAGGCGGTGCCGAAGGACAAGTACTACCTCTACGGCAAGATGGAGCTGTACATCGACAAGGTCACGTTTCAGGGTTCGTGGAACTCGAAGTACAGCTGGAAGGGCGAGCTGCTGAACACGTACCAGGTGATGGCGTTCAATCCGGCGCAGCTGACGCGACCAGACGGAACGAAGGACTACGTGCAGGGCTCGACGATGGCGTACCAGTGTGCCGAGAACATCAAGCGCGACCAGGCCACGGTGGCCGGTATCAAGTCGTCGCCGCGCTCCGGCTTCGACTCGAACGTCCAGTTCGAAGACAACTACTTCGAGATGTCGTCGCTCAATCGCTTCGGAAAGTAATGCGCGCCGGGTGAGTCCGCACGTCATTGCCTCCGGTTGTCTGGTGACGCGCCGCGCGGAGAGCGAGGTCCTCCTCGTTCATCCGTGCGGCGCCTCTTTTCGCCGACCCTTGTTTGGCATCCCCAAGGGCCTCGTCGACGATGGCGAGGATCTCCAAGCCGCGGCGATGCGCGAGACTCTCGAGGAGACCGGTGTCCGCGTCATCGTGCAAGCGCCGCTCGGCAGTGTCGTTCAGAAGGGCGGCCGCAAGCTCGTACACGGATTCTGGGCGACCGTCGCGCCCGATGCCGAGGCGGCGATCGACGATCGAGGCCGATGCGACGGCGGCGACGGCGAAAATGACGTCTGCAAGTTTTTTCCGTTCGAGCAGGCCTACGAGATGATGATTCCCGCGCAGTGCGTGTTTCTCGACCGACTGCGCGAGCATCTGCGCATACTTCAGTCGACGGTCTGAGGTCGTGGGGCGCCTGCTAGTTCCCCTCGCCGTCCTCGCTCTGGTCGCGATGCTCTATTGGGCGCGGCGAGATCCTGCCGCGGCGACGCGGCTCGGGGAACGGATACGGCCGCTCGCCATGCTGGTGCTGGCTCTGCTGTACCTCGGCAGCCCGATCGACTTCATCCCGGACGGCTCGCTGATCGGCATCATCGACGACCTCGCCGTGCTGCTCGCTGCACTGTATTTCGGTCGCGCTACGCCGGCGCCCGAACCCGACAAGCGAAGCCGCGGCAGCGAGCGCGCCCGAGCCCCGCGCCAGCCGCCGCCGGCGGCCGAGGCGGACCCGTTCTCCGTCCTCGGCGTCGCGCGCGGCGCCAGCCAGGAAGAGATCACCAAGGCATTCCGCGACAAGATGAAACAGTATCACCCCGACCGCGTCGCCGACCTCGGCGAAGAGCTACAAAAGCTCGCGCACGAGAAAGCGGTGGAAATCCGCCGCGCCTACGACACCCTGAAAAAGAGTTGAGGGACTATTCACCACAGAGGCACAGAGGACACAGAGATCTCGGTTGGGAGACGTGACGCGCGGTTTGCTCGCGAAGCCCTACCAATATCAGTTTGGCATTGGTCGCGAGCCAATGCGGTGGATACGCAACGATTCCGAGATCTCTGTGTCCTCTGTGCCTCTGTGGTGAATGAAATTACCTGGCTTTCCAGTTGGGTTTGCGCTTTTCCATGAACGCGCGCGGGCCCTCTTTGTGATCTTCGGACTGCTCGACGACTTCGAGATATCCGACCGCGATGTCGTCGGCCTGGGCGAACGGTAAGCCGAGACCTTGGAGGATGCCGAGCTTGGTGCCCCAAAGGGCGAGGGGGGCGTTCTGCAGAAGAATCTCCGCCAGCTCGCGCGCCCGCTCCATCAGGCGATCGTGGGCGACCAACTCTGTCACCAGACCGACCTCGTAGGCGCGCTGCGCCGACATGCGCTCGTACTTGCCCAGCAGGGCCATCCGCATCGCTACGGCCGGGGGCACGCGGCGCACCATGTTGACCATCTCGTGTGACGAGACGTAGCCGATCGACACGTGCGGGTCGAAGAACTCGGCGCGCTCAGAGGCGATCGGAATGTCGGCTTCGGTGACGTGATCGAGCGAGACACCGCCGACCAGTCCATTGACGGCGGCGATCACCGGTTTGTGCACGTGCATGCGTCGCGGCGTCGGCTGCGTGCGGAGGTTCTCCTGCATGCTGAGCTCGCGCCAGCGATCCGGCTTGACGAAACCCTTCTTGTCGAGGGTTTCGACGTCGGCGCCGCTCGAGAACGCCTCGCCCTCACCGGTGATGATGGCGACCCAGATCTCGGGATCCTCCTTGATCCTGGTCCAACACGACCGGAGGTCGTCCTTCATCTGTTGGTTCATGGCGTTCTTCCGCTCCGGACGATTCAGCGTCATCGTCGCGATGCGGTTCTCGACTTCGAATCGGATGGTCTCGAAGGTCATGGCCTTGTCCTTTCACGAAACGCCGCCGTGTGGCCAGAGCAGCCGGCAGCAGGGAGGAAGTGCTCAGGCCGTCGGCACGGCGACGGCAGTACCGGCCGCGCGCGCCGAGCGGTAGATGGCGTCGACGATGTGGTGAGCTCGCACCGCGTCTTCGAATGCCGGCGTCGCTCGTCCGCCTGTTCGGATAGCGGTCAGGAAGCGGCTTTCCGGCCATGCGATCGCGATGTCGCGCGCCTTCAGCCATCCGTCGAGCTCGACGCCTTCCATGGCGCCGGCGTCGCCGTCGCGATCCCAGCGCACCGGACCGAAGAACTCTCCTTCGACGGTGTACAGAGCTCTCTCGCAGAACACTTCGATGCGGCGCTGGCTGGGGCGCGACAGCACGTCGTGCCAGACCGATGACAGAACCGCGCTGGCTCCCGACTCGAAACGCAGTACGGCGCTGACCGAGTCTTCGATGCCGTGGATGTCGTGGAAAAAGCTCTGCTCGGCGGCGACGCGCACGATCGGGCCGGCGAGCCAGTCGAGAATGTCCACGTCGTGGATGGAGTGTTCGAGAAGCGCGCCGCTGCCGGCGAGCTCAGGGTCGGCACGCCAGCTCGAGGCGTACACGCCCTGTGTGGGAATGTACTGGTCGTCGCGGAATACGATGTTCATCAGTCGGCCGGATACGGGGTCGCGCAGCATCTCGCGCAGCCACAGCATTGCCGGAGACGTTCTCAGGATCAGGCCGACCGCGTCGACGATGCCGGCGGCGCGAACCTCGGCGGCCATCGACGCGGCGGTCGCCGCGTCGAACGCGAGAGGCTTCTCGCAGAATACGTGTCGGCCCCGTGCCGCGATGCGCCGCACCATCTCGGCGTGCTCGCTGGTCCAGGTGCAGACGAAGACGGCGTCCGAGCGCTCGATGACCGCGTCGGCGTCGCCCACCGCATGGGCGCTCCACTTGGCGGCGAAGGTCGCGCGACGATCGCCGTCGGGGTCGAAGACGTCCCCGATGACGTGCGGCTCGTCGCAGTCGGCCAGCATGGCGGCGTGGAAGTCGGCGATGTAGCCGCAGCCGAGAAATCCGATCCGGAGCGGGGAAGGCATGGCCGACTCGTACGACGGCACGACGAGGGTCGCAAACCGTGGCCGCGAGCTCGGTCGGATCAGCGGACGAGGGCGTCACGCGTCAGCGAATCAACGCCGTGACGACGATCGCCACCATGGTCACCGCAATCGCACTCTTCAGGACGAAGCCAAAGAGACGGCCGCGCATGGCCGCAAGGCCGGTGCGCATGGAATCGGCCCAACTGCCCCCGCCGGAGCTGACCGCCAATGCTGCGCCTGCGAATGCCCCGGCCATGGCTCCGATCAGAGAGCCGATGCCGAACAGAAACGGCGTCCCGACGATACCGCCGACGATCGCGCCGGCAATGGTAGCGATGGTCACGCGTCGACTCGGCTGCGTGCTGGAGGCGCTCGCCGACGCGCTGGTGACCGCCAGCTCGAGAATCTCGCCGACGATTGCCAGGCCGAGTAGCCATGCCGGCACGGTCCAGCGGATGACCGTGAACTCCGTCAGCCACGCGTAGACCAGGGTCGCCGCGAAGATGATGAATGTGCCGGGCATCCCGACGATCAGCGAGAACAAGCCGAACGCACAGGCGAAGAGGAGCAGGGCAATTCCGGCGAGCCAGGTGAAGGTCTCCATTGGCGCATCACAAGAACGCCCCGCTCCCCGTGTCAACCGGTGACCGGGGCACGCCATCGACGCGTCCTTGCGACAGCCGACGCCGCCACCTTATTCTCTGGCGCTATGCCTGGGCAGGAAGACCGCTGTCTCGACGGCCTGCGCGTGCTGGACTGGACCGATGTCGCCGGCCAGTTGACCGGGCGCATCCTCGCCGATCTGGGTGCCGAAGTGCTGCTCGTCGAACCCTCGGCCGGCGATGACGCCCGCCGACCCGACGCGCCGGCCGGCCGCCGCGCGGCGTTCGCGGCGCGCAACTTCGGCAAGCGCAGCGTCGCCGTCGATGTCGACACGGCTGGCGGCCGCGAGCATCTGCGGCGACTGATCGCCGATGCCGATGTCCTGATCGAGAATCGTTCGACGGCCGAACGCGAAGCAGCCGGCATCGACGTCGATGCGCTGCGCGCCGCGCATCCGGAGTTGGTGATCTGCTCGATCTCGCCGTACGGGCGCAGCGGTCCGCGCGGCGCCGATCGCGGCTCGGATCTCACGGTAGTGGCGCTGAGCGGCAATCTCATCATGACCGGCGACCCCGACCGAGCGCCGGTTCGCTGCTCGATGCCGGTCAGCGAGTACCACGCCGGTGCCGAAGCGGCCGCCGCGATTCTGATGGCGCTGTACCGGCGCGATCGCTGTGCAGAGGGCGACTTCGTCGATGTCTCGGTGCAGGAGACGATGGCGATGGTCAACGTCAGCCACACTGCGCAGGCGTGGGGGACGACCTATCGCGGCCAGCGCGGCGGGGCGGCTTATCGGGCCGGTCGGTCGACGCAGCGCGAGATCTGGCCCTGTCGCGACGGTCACGTCACCTTCGCGCTGCGCGGCGGCAAGGCGCGTATTCCCGGACTGATCGCCATCACCGAAGCGATGCGCGAGGTGGGAATGGCGCCGCCGGCGCTCGCCGAGCGCGATTGGTCGGCGTACAACCACAACCTTCTCACGCAGGAAGAAGTCGACGAGCTGTCCGCCGCCTTTGCCGCCTTCTTCCGCACCCGCACCATGCGTGAGCTGTACGACGCCGCTTGCGAGCGACGCCTCATGCTGGCGCCCGCCAACTCTGAGAGAGAAGTCCTCGCCAGTCGCCAACTCGCGTCGCGCCAGTTCTTCGCTCCCGTGGGCGACGGGGGTCGCCGTGCGCCCCTGCGCTTCGCCGCGGCGCCGTGGGTACGGATGCGCCCGCGTTTGCCCGAAGTCGGCGAGGTCCGCGAGTTCGCGGCGGCCGGACTCGGCCGGCCGCCGGCGGCGGCGCCGTGCGAGAACGGCATCTTTCGCGGTCTAAAAGTTCTCGAGTTCGGCGCTGGCGCTGCCGCGCCGGTGGCGGCCCGCTACTTCGCCGATCAGGGTGCGACAGTCGTCAAGGTCGAGTCGAGCATGCGGCCCGACTTCCTGCGCACCCTGCGCGACGACGGCTCGGGCAAGCTGGATCACAGTTTGTTCTTCGCCTGTATCAATCCCAATAAGCTGAGCGCCGGTCTCAACATGAAAGATGCGCGCGGCATCGGCCTGGCGCGGCGTCTGATCGGGTGGGCCGACGTGGTGGTCGAGAACTTTGCCCCCGGCGTCATGGCGAAGTGGGGACTCGGCTACGACGAGCTGAGCAAAGAGCAGCCGTCTCTGATCATGGCCAGCACCTGTTTGTGGGGACAGACGGGACCAGAGCGGGCCTACCCCGGGTTCGGCGGCCAGGGCGCGGCGCTGGCGGGTTTCAATCACCTGACCGGCTGGCCCGATCGCGCGCCGTTGGGGCCGTTCGGCACGATCACCGATTCGCTGTCGCCGCGATTCGCGGTGGTGGGGATCATGGCCGCGCTGTTGCGGCGGACGCGCACGGGGCTTGGCGCCTACGTCGACGTATCCCAGGTCGAGACCGGTGTGTACTCGCTCACCGAGTGGCTGCTGGCCTTCCAGGAGAGCGGTGAATCCTTCGGGCGGATCGGCAACCGTTCGCTCTACGCCGTTCCCCATGGTGTGTTCCCGGTGAAAGGCCAAGATCGCTGGCTTGCGCTGGCGGTGCATTCCGACGCCGACTGGCGGCGGCTGCGCGCCGTGATGGGAGAGCCCGATTGGGCGAAGTCGGACGCGCTCGACAGGCTCGAAGGGCGACTCCGCCAGCAAGACAGCATCGAAGAGCAGATCGCCGCATGGACCACACCGCAGGACGGAGCCGCGCTGGCGGCGCGGCTGCAGGGCGCCGGTCTCGACGCCGCTGCAGTCGCCGACCTGCAGGACGTTCTCGCCGACCCTCAGCTCGCGCACCGCGGCCACTTCCAGCGTCTCGACCACCCGATCCTCGGTGAGCACAGGGTGGAGTCGATCGGCGCGCGCTTCGCCGCGGCGCCGCACCGCTTCGAGCGCCCGGCACCGTGCCTGGGTGCCGACAGCGAGCACGTCTATTGCGATCTGCTGGGAATGAGCGCCGGCGAGTTCGCGGAGCTGCGCGATGCGGGAGTCTTTCGTTGAACGGAGCTCGACGATGACCCGCGCGCTGTACTTCGACGCATTCTCCGGGGTGAGCGGCGACATGACCGTTGGCGCGATGCTCGCGCTGGGGTTGCCGTTCGACTTGTTGCGCGAGGAGCTAGCCAAGGTCGAAGCCGGAGGTGCGTTCGAGATCGCGCACGCGCCGCGCGACGTGAACGGCATCCGCGCCGTGAAGTTCGATGTCGTGGTGCCATCCGCTGCGTCGGGTCATGCCGATGCTGCGCACGGCCATGATGCCGCGCATGGCCACTCGCATCACGGCCACGCGCACACCCATTTCGCCGATATCCGCTCGCGCATCGAGAGCAGCGGCCTCGCGGCCGCGGTGCGCGAGACGGCGATCGCGATCTTTACTCGATTGGCGATAGCGGAAGGCCGCATCCACGGCATGGCGCCGGAAGACGTCGCCTTCCACGAGGTAGGCGCGGTGGACTCGATCGTCGATATCGTCGGTGCGGCGATTGGCCTCCACTACTTCGGCGTCGACGAGGTCTATTGCTCTCCGCTGCCGCTCGGCTCCGGATTCGTCGAGTGCCGTCACGGCGTCCTGCCGGTGCCGGCGCCCGCCACGGTCGAGCTGCTGCGCGGCCTCGAAGTATGTCCGGGCGGCGACGGCGAGCTGGTGACGCCCACCGGCGCCGCCATCGTCGCGAGTCTGGTGCGTCCCGGAGCGACGCTGCCGGCGTCCGGCTTGCGTATCCAAAAGGTCGCGTACGGGGCCGGCACGAAGGTGCTCGCGGATCGACCGAACGTACTCCGGTTGGTTCTCGGCGACGTCGATCATGCGGCCGCGGCCGCGGAGCTGGCGATACTCGAGGCGAACATCGACGACTCCAACCCGGAGATCTTCGAGCACGTGATCGAGTTGCTGTTCGCGGCCGGCGCGCGCGACGTATGGCTGCAGCCGGTCGTGATGAAGAAGAGTCGGCCGGCGGTGGTGCTGTCCGTGCTGGGAGATGCCGGCCTGCGCGACGTACTCTCCGGCATCATCCTGCGCGAGACGTCGACGATCGGCGTGCGCCACCATTCCGTCGAGCGCTACGAGGCGCCGCGTACGCAGAAGGTCGTCGCGACGGAGTTCGGCGATGTCCTGATCAAGCTGGCGCGAGCGCCCGACGGCACGATCAATGTCGCGCCCGAGTTCGAAGCTTGTCGCAAGATCGCCCGCGAACGAGGCATTCCTTTGAAGGAAGTCTACGCAGCCGCGATAGCGGCCGCGCGCCGCGGCGGAGCAACGAGCGAAGAGTGAGGCGCCTCTCAACCCATCAGGGCTGAGATCGCCAGCGCGTGGGCGCCGGTTTCTGCAAGGCGAGCACGATCCTCGGCGGTGCGTTCGATCTGCCCGAGCCACGGCAGAATGCCGAGCGGCGGGCCGAGCAGGTCGGCGAGCACGTCGATGTTGGTGCGCGCGGCGAGATCCGGCTCCGATTGCAGTGAGTTGACCACGTAGCCGATGGTCTCGAGTCCGACGGCCCGCGCCCAACCCGCCGTCAGTTGTGCGTGGTTGATCGCCCCGAGGCGGTTGCCGACGACGATCAGGAGCGGCAGCTCGGCCTGCTCGGCCAGGTCCGCGAAGGTTGTATCCTTCCAGATCGGTACCAGCAGGCCGCCGGCGCCCTCGACGATCGTCAGGTCATAGCGACGCCGAAAGTCGCGGATCGTGTCGACGATGGCTTCGACCTGAATGTCGTGGCCGTCGCGCACTGCGGCAACGCTCGGCGCCAGGGGATCGGTGAACCGGTACGGGCAGATCGTATCGATCGATTCGGCGCAGCCCGAGAAGTACCGCAGATTCTCGGCATCCTCGGGGATCAGCACCCCGCGCGCGTCGGGGCGGCAGCCGGTCTCGATGGGTTTGAGAACGCCCACGCTACAGCCGCGCACTGCCGCGGCGGCTGCAATCGCACAGGCCACGGTCGTCTTGCCGACTCCCGTGTCCGTGCCGGTCACCAGGAAGGAGCGCTGGAGCAAAATGGGGCCCGCCGTTGTCGACGGGCCCCATCTAGCAGCTCACTCGAGCGGGGGGAAGGCCTCTCGTGAGCTTCGGGGGGAGCGTTTTGAGTCGTGCGCCTTGTAAAGGAAGCAAGGGCAATGCCAACGGCACTGTGAGTACTCGAGTTGCAAACCTGGGTAGACATCGTCCCGGAGGCGCAAAAAATGTACCGCCTGCCGGAACGGTTTTGTCGCTTGCGAGGACATAAAGGACTGCTGGGACTGCAAGGACCCAGGGCGACGTCCTTGCAGTCCCTGCAGTCCTTTATGTCCCTTCGGTGATCGTCCGAATCGCGCCCGCCGTAGTCGCGACCAGGGTCTCCAGCTCGACCTCTTCGATACTCAGCGGCGGCATCAGGATGATGACGTTGCCGAGGGGCCGGATTACCAGCCCGTGGCGGCGCGCCTCGTCGATGATGCGTGACCCGATGCGTTCGGCCGGGTCGTATGGCGTGCGCCGCCGTCTGTCGCGCACCAACTCGACGCCCATCATCAAGCCCCACTGCCGGATGTCGCCGGTGTGATCGAGCGGCGCGAAATGAAGCTGAGCGAGCTCGGCCAGGTGCGCCGCGCGCCGCTGCACCCGCTCGATGATCTTCTCGCGTTCGAAGAGCTCGAGATTTGCCACTGCGACTGCGGCCGCGAGCGGATTACCGGTGTAGGTATGGCCGTGGAAAAACGCCTGAAACTCCTCGTACGGAGCGAGGAACTGTGCGAAGAGCTTTTCCGATACCAAGGTCGCGGCGAGCGGCAGATAGCCGCCGGTGATGCCTTTGCCGAGGCAGAGCATGTCGGGCTGGATGTTCTCGTGTTGCACCGCGAACATCTCGCCGGTTCGGCCGAAGCCGGTCGCGACCTCGTCGCAGATCAACAGCGTACCGTGGCGGCGTGCCAGCGCTTCGATGGCGGGCAGATAGCCGATCGGCTGCGCCCACATACCGGCGGCGCCCTGCATCAGCGGCTCGACGATGATGGCCGCGGTGACAGCGCCGCAGGCGTCGAGCACCTGCTCGGCGTCGGCGATTGCCGAGCGCAGCGCGCGATCGGGATCCTGCCCCTCGACCCAGCGGAAGTAGTGCGGCGGTTTGATCTGCCGCGATGGGCGCAGCACCGGCCGATAGAAGTGATGAAACGTGTCGCTGTAGCCGACGCCGACGGCGCCGAGGGTGTCGCCGTGATAGGCCTCGGTGAGTGACACGAAGCGCGTCCGCTGCTCCTCGCCGCGCAGGCTCCAGTACTGCAGCGCCAACTTGAGAGCGATCTCGACCGCGGTAGCGCCGGCGTCAGAATAGAAGACGCGCTGCAGAGATCGCGGCGCGATATCCGCGAGTTGCTTGGCGAGCACCGTCGCCGGAACGTTCGCGAGGCCGAGCATCGTCGAGTGGGCGATGCGCTCGCACTGCTCGCGCAGGGCTTCATCGAGCTCCTTCTTGCGGTGGCCGTGGACGTTGCACCAAAGCGACGACACCCCATCGAGATAGCGCCTGCCTTCGGTGTCGATGAGGTAATTCCCCTCGCCGCGCTCGATGATCAATGGCTCCTGCGCAAGCCAGTCCTGCATCTGTGTGAACGGATGCCAGACGTGGCGTCGATCCCAGTCGACGAGCTGGCGCGTCGAGAACGTCATCGCCCGAACCTACGCGGCGACGCTGCAACGGTAAAGGGACTGTTCACCACAGAGACACAGAGGACACAGAGATTTCGGATCAGATCCTGGGGCCTTCAGTTTTGCTCGCTGTGAGATCAAAGAACAGAAGAAGCGGTGGGTAACTCCCGCGCGAGCAAGTGGAGGATGAAAGACTAGTCCGATATCTCTGTGTCCTCTGTGTCTCTGTGGTGAGCGTCCTTGAACGCTTCCACGGCTGCATCGATGTCGGCGTCGCTGTGTGTCGCCATCACGGTGGCGCGAATTCGCGACGTGCCTGCCGGTACCGTCGGCGGGCGAATGCCGTGCGCGAACACGCCGCGGTCGAGGAGCGCGACGGACAGGCGCATCGTTTCGTCGGGGTCACCGATCATCACCGGCAGAATGTGGCTGTCGGCTTCGCCGGCCACTGCATAGCCGGTGCGCGCCAGGCCGTCGTGCAAGCGGCGTGCGTTGCGCCGCAACCTGTCGCGCCGCTCCGGTTCGGCGTGCACGAGGTCGAGCGCCGCGATGGCGGCGGCGACGACCGGCGGCGGCAGCGCCGTCGTGTAGATGAGCGTACGGGCGTGATTGACGAGATGCTCGATCACGTCGTCTGCCGCGGCGACATAGGCGCCGAAAGTGCCGAGGGCTTTGCCGAGGGTGCCCATCTGGACGGTGATGCGCGACTGAAGGCCCAGCTCGTCGGCGAGACCGGCGCCGCGTGGACCGACGACGCCGGTGGCGTGCGCTTCGTCGACCATCACCATCGCGCCGTGGCGCTCGGCGAGATCGCAAATGTCGCGCAGAGGCGCCGCGTCGCCGTCCATGCTGAAGATCGAGTCGGTGACGATCAGCTTGCGCCGCGCCCGCGAGCCGCGCAGCGCGCTCTCCAGGTCGCCCGGGTCGCAGTGCGCGTAGGCGTGGATGTCGGCGCGCGACAGACGGCAGCCGTCGATCAAGCTGGCGTGGTTGAGCGCGTCGCTGAACACGGCGTCGCCGGCTCCGACCAGGGCCGAGATGGTTCCGAGATTGGCGTGATAGCCCGAGGTAAACAGCAGCGCTCGCTCGGTGCCCTTGAGGTCGCCGAGGCGATCCTCGAGGTCGTGGTGGATGCGCATCGAGCCGGAGATGAGGCGCGACGCGCCCGCACCGATACCGAGCTCGCGCGCCGCCCGAGCCGCGGCTTCAGCGAGTGCCGGATGGTTGGCGAGGCCGAGGTAATTGTTCGAGCAGAGCGACAGGACGCGGCGGCCGTCGACCGTCAGAAAGGCATCTTGCGCCCCGTCGACCGGCCGCATCTCGCGCTGCAGACCCGCTGCGCGGCGCCGCCGCCGTTCTGCTTCGAGGAACTCGAGAACCACGGAGTCTGCTTAGCCTCTGCCAGCGTACGCTTCCACCTCGGGCGCCCCGGTCGTGCGCTGGTGGTTTGCGCGCCGCGATCGGAGTAGGGGAGAGAGCATGCCGCCGTGTCCGATCCGTCAGCGCCGTAAGTCCCCTCGCCCCTCGCCCCTCGCCCCCCGCCCCTGAATCTCAATGGCGAAGCCGAAGAGCATCTTCACCTGCCAGAGCTGCGGGGCCCAGGCATCGCGCTGGCTCGGACGCTGCCCGAGCTGCGAGGAGTGGAATACGCTGGTCGAAGAGCGCGAGGTGCCGGCGCTCAAGCTCAAGCGCGCCGGCGGAGCGACGAAAAAGGCGCCGCCGCCACAGCCGATCGGCGAGCTGCAGGCGGCGACCGAGGCGCGATACTCGAGCGGCATCGACGAGCTCGATCGGGTGTTGGGCGGAGGCGTCGTCCCCGGCTCGGTGATCCTCATCGGCGGCGACCCCGGGATCGGCAAGTCGACGCTCGTGCTGCAAGCTCTAGCCCATCTGTCGAAGCGCGGCCCGGCGCTCTACGTGTCGGGCGAGGAGTCGCCGCAGCAGATCAAGATGCGCGCCGACCGCCTCGGGGTGAAGGCGCCCAACCTGCTGGTGTTCTCGGAGACGCACCTCGAGGGAATCCTGGAGCAGGCGCGGGCGATCGAGCCGGTGATCCTCGCCGTCGATTCGGTTCAGACGGTCTTCACCGAAGACTTGCAGGCGACTCCCGGGAGCATCGGCCAGATTCGCGAGAGCGCCGCGCGCATCGTCAACTTCGCCAAGCGCGACGACCTCGCCTGCATCCTGGTCGGCCACGTCACCAAGGAGGGTGCGTTCGCCGGCCCGCGCGTCCTCGAGCACATGGTCGATGCCGCTCTCTACTTCGAGGGCGATCGCGGACATCCGTTCCGCATCCTGCGCGCCGTGAAGAATCGCTTCGGCTCGACCAACGAGATTGGCGTCTTCGAGATGAAGCAGGACGGCCTGCAGGCGGTGGAGAATCCCTCGGCGCTGTTCCTCGCCGAACGACCGGTGGACGTGCCGGGGTCGGTGGTGATCGCCAGCGTCGAGGGTACGCGGCCGATTCTCGTCGAGCTGCAGGCGCTGGTCTCGGCGACCGCGCTCGGCACGGCGCGGCGCACGACACTCGGCCTCGATCACAACCGAGTCGCGCTGCTCATTGCCATTTTGGAGAAGAAGATGGGGCTGCAGTTGGGGGGCCATGACATCTTCGTCAACGTCGCGGGCGGCGTCCGCATCGACGAGCCGGCCGCCGATCTCGGCGCTTTGTTGGCGGTGGCGTCCAGCTTCCTCGACCGGACGATCGATCCACAGACCCTGGTCATCGGCGAAGTCGGCCTGGCCGGTGAGGTGCGCGCGGTCGGGCAGGTCGAGGCGCGCGTCCGCGAGGCCGCCAAGCTCGGCTTTTCGCGCTGTATCGTCCCGGAGAGCTCGCGCCGCCAGCTACCCGAGGTGCCGAAGGTCGCCGTCGACGGAGTGCAGTCCATCCAACAGGCCTGGGATCTGTTGCTCTGAGAGCGCGGAGTCTAGCGTTGTTGCTGTGGATCTGCCTCGTAGCCGCGGCAATCGAGCACTGGTAGCGGAGGGTAGCGACGATAGGCGGGATCGGTAGCGGCGCGGCCGCAGAGGAGAAAGCGCGATCCTCGCTCCGTGCGAATCTCTCTCGCGTGCGCGCATCGCTCACAGAGCCCGGCGTCGATCATTGGACGAGGAGCGAGATGTCGGAGTGAAGCGGTGCGTGCCTCGCCCGGAGATCGGCCCCGCCCGCGCTCGTGCTCCTATGATTCTGCAGTGCCGAGCGAGTAACCCTGGCCGACCTTGATTTCCGAGCCTTCGCGCAGGCCGTCGAGGAACTCGGCCACGACCGCCGCTTCCTTCTGGGCGCGCAGTTGGCGCACGAACATATCCTTGCCGGCCTCGAGATCGTCGGCGGGCGCCTCGATCTTCTCACCCAGAACGGCGACGACCGCGTCGCCGTCGACGGTGTACACTTCGGGAGCGACGCTCTTGTCGGGCGTCAATGCGAAGGCGGCATCTTTGAGCGGCGGGACGTTGCCGAGCTCGGGGACATAGGTGCCGAAACGCCCGATGTCGCCGGTGTCGCGAACCTCGAGCCCTTCCTTTTCGGCAAGGGCCGCGATGTCGGGGTTGGCGCGCAGCGCTTCGAGAAGCGTCGTGGCGCGTTGCTTCGCGGCATCGGCGGCGCGTTCGTCGCGCAGAGCCTGCTCGACCCGCGCCCGGATTTCGTCGAGCGGCGGGATGCGGCTGGGGATGCGCTCGGTGACCTCGAAGATTGCGTACCCCTCGTCGAGGTTCATGATGTCGCCGATCTCGCCGTCGGCGAGCGCAAACGCCGCCTCGGTGAGGCTCGGCTGGCGACCCAGGCCGGGGATTGCTTCTTCACGTCCGAAAGGAGTCGACTCCGCGACTGCGACGCCGTACTCCTTGGCGATGTCTTCGAAGCTGGTGCCGTCCATTGCCTTCTCATGCGCCGCCTCGACCCGCTGCAGCGTCACCTTGCGCGACTCGCGTTTCTGCACGGCGGCGCGCACTTCGTCGCGCGCCTCTTCGAGCGTCCGCGTGCGGGCCGGGATCTTCTCTTCCACCTTGATGACGTGGATACCGAACTGCGTCTCGACCAGGTCGCTGATCTGACCAGGCTCGGTGGCGAAAGCAGCGGCTTCGAATGCCGGAACCATGACGTTGCGACCGAAGACACCGAGATCACCGCCGGTCGAAGCTGTCGAATCCTCCGAGGTCTGCTTGGCGAGCTCACCGAAATCTTCACCGGCCAGGGCGCGCTTGCGGATCTCGATCGCCATGTCGCGAGTCTTCTTCTTCTCCTCTTCTGGTGCATCGGGTGAGACCTTGCGGAGAATGTGGCGAGCGCGAACTTGCTCGGCCACGTCGTACGTGGCGCGGTGCTCGTCGTAATAGACCTGCAAGTCCTCGTCGGTCGGTTCGACTTGCGCCTCGAAGGCCTCCGGGCGGAAAGCGAGATAGCGAATCTTCACGCGCTCCGGCTCGCGAAACTGCTCCTGATTTTCTTCGTAGAATTTCGTCAGATCGGCGTCGGTGAATACGACGGACTCGGTGAACTGGGAGCGCGGCACCCGGATGTAGCGCAGGCGCACGCGATCGCTCTGGAAGCGGAAGTGCTCCTCGATCTCGGGGTCGGTGACGTGCACGCCGGCACGCACGATCTCGAGCACCTTGTCGGCGAGGATCTGACGCTGTTGCTGACTCTCGAAATCGGCCGGCTTCAAGCCGTTCATCTGCAGGGTATCGAGGTAGTGCGTCTTATTGAACAGTCCGTCGATCTGGAAGTCCGGAACCGCTGCGATCGAGTCGCGCAACTCCTGTTCGCCGACTTGCAGACCCAGCTTCTGTGCTTCCTGCACAAGCAACTCGTTGTTGACGAGCTGGTTCAGCGCTTGTTGGCCGAGCTCTTCGGGACTGGGGACGTTGTTGGGCGCCGCATTGCGGTAGAAGCGGTCGAGGTTCGTGAGGGCACGCTGGACCTCGCGCTGGGTGACGATCGTGTCGTTCACCGTCGCCGCGACCTCGAGCTGACTGAATCCCGTGTTGCCGACGTACAGGAAGATGAAAACCAAGGCGATGGTTGCCAGCAAAACCTTGATGACGATCGAATCGACGGCGTTTTTTCGAAATGAATCGAGCACGTTGGAGAGTCTCCCGCGAAAGCCGGAAACGTTAATCGACCGGATTTTCAAAAGCAACTCGAACGGCCATGAGAACCGCGAATTACAGCCTTTCGCGGCGGCCGGCGCCCCGACTTCGGACCGCGAGGCTCCACGGGGCTTCGCTCCGCGCGTGTAGCCTCGTCCGCGGTGCGATGAAGTTCGGCCAAATCCGCGCGAAGGGCGCGAGGCATTCTTGCCCTGACCGGTGAATCTTGTTACAGACGGCGATCCTTTTGATCCTTCGAGGGAGCGGCAGGGGCAGGCAGCGGTTGGTCGGCGGGGTATGGTACTCAACTTCCTGTACGGAATGTTCTCGAACGATCTCGCGATCGATCTGGGAACTGCGAATACGCTGATTTACGTGAAGGGCGAGGGAATCGTTTGCAACGAGCCCTCGGTCGTTGCCGTTCAGAAAGACGAGCGCGGTGGTCGCCGCGTTCTCGCCGTAGGTGCCGAGGCCAAGAAGATGCTCGGCCGCACGCCGGGCTCGATCGTCGCGATTCGGCCGCTGAAGGACGGCGTCATCGCCGACTTCGACGTCACCGAGGCGATGCTGCGCTACTTCATCACCAAGATCCACAATCGCAAGGCTCTGGTCAGGCCCCGGATCGTCATCTGCGTGCCCTTCGGAGTCACCGAAGTGGAGAAGCGCGCGGTCAAGGAGTCGGCCGAATCGGCTGGCGCGCGCGAGGTCTATCTGATGGAAGAGCCGATGGCCGCTGCGGTCGGTGCCGGCCTTCCGATCACCGAGGCGACCGGCAACATGATCGTCGACATCGGCGGCGGTACGACCGAGGTCGCGGTGATCTCGCTGAAGGGGATCGTCTTTTCCAAGTCGGTGCGCGTAGGCGGCGACAAGATGGACGAGGCGATCGTCCAGTACATCAAGCGCAAGTACAATCTTCTGGTTGGCGAGCGCACCGCCGAGCTGATCAAGCTGACGATCGGCTCCGCCTATCCCGGCAACGAGATCTAGACCATGGAGATCAAGGGCCGCGATCTGGTCGCCGGCGTGCCGAAA
>CADEER010000006.1:28052-32693 GCA_902826395.1 uncultured bacterium | reverse complement strand
TCGAGCCGATCTCGCAGATCGTCGACGCGGTGCGAGTCGCTCTGGAGCGCACGCCCCCGGAGTTGGCATCCGACATCGTGGACAAGGGAATCGTCCTCGCCGGTGGCGGGGCGCTGCTGCGCAATCTCGACGTCCTGCTGCGTGAAGAGACTGGCTTGCCGGTCGTCTTGGCGGAAGACCCGCTGACTGCGGTGGTCATGGGTGCCGGCAAGGTGCTCGACGAGCTCGCTCTGCTCAAGGACGTCACGGTCCAGTAACCCGAGAAGAGTGCCCCACGACTCCGCACCAAGGTTGCATTGCGAAGGCGGGTGCGCGGTCGTTGAGGCAGGGCGTCCGGTAGCGGGCGAGTGATGGAGTTCCTGCGCAGGAATCGCGTTCTCGCCAGTACGTCGGTCCTACTCCTCCTGTCCCTCCTCCTCTTGTCGATCAGCGTTCGCTCGCGGCCGTACCAGGACCCGCTCGCCGACGTCATCCTGTTCGCTTTTTCGCCCCTGCAGGGAGCCGCGCGGTGGGTGCAGCGCGGCGTATCGCGGGCTTGGTTTGGCTACGTGTACCTGGTCGGGGCGCATGCCGAGAACGAGCATCTGCGGCGCCGCGTCGCCGAGCTCGAATCGGACGTAATCCGCCTCGGTGAGCTGGAACAGAACAACTCCCGGTTGCTCGACCAGTTGAAGTTCCGAGCCCGGCTGCAAGGAGAAGTCCGGGGGGCGCGCGTGGTCGGTCGCGACCCGCAGCACTGGTTTCGTTCGCTGATCGTAGATCTCGGCAGCGACGACAACCTCCGCTCCGGGCTTGCGGTCCTTGCGCCCGGCGGCGTCGTCGGTCGCGTGACCGAACTCGGCCGGACGGCGTCGCGGGTCATGCTGCTGACCGACAACGACAGCGGCATCGCGGCGATCGTCCAGCGCAGCCGCGCCGCCGGAATCGTGCAGGGAACGCGCGAGGGCGGCTGCCAGATGAACTACCTGCGTCGCGATGTCGACGTGAAGGTTGGCGACATCGTCGTGACGTCGGGATTGGACGGCATCTTTCCGAAGGGTGTCCTGATCGGCGAGGTCGTCGACATCACCCTCGAGCATCGCGACCTGCTGCTGTCGGCGCGCATCGAGCCGAGTGTCCGCCTGGCCGAGCTCGAGGAAGTGTTGATCGTCGAGCCGACGGTAGTGCACGACCCGCCGGCTCCGCTCGCGCCTCTCGACGAGGGAGTCGAACCATGAGGTGGGTGCTGATCGTCGTGCTCATCGCGTGCGTCGGATTGCTCCTGCAGTCGACGGTTCTGCACGGGCTCGTCTTCGGGAGGGTCGTACCGGACGTGCTGCTCGTCTTGTGTGTATATCTCGGGCTTCATCAGCACACCGTGACGGGATCGTTCGGCGCGTTTGCTCTCGGGTACCTCGAAGACGCCGCATCCGGCAGCCCAGCCGGGCTCAACGCATGTGGAATGTTGGTGGTCTTTGTGATTGTCTACCTCACCTGCCGTCGATTGTGGGTCGACAACGTGGTGTCGAAGGTGGTGCTGGTGTTCCTCGCTTCCGTGATCAAGGCGACCGTCGTGGTCGCACTGCTGGCGTTGTTCGCAACGGTGCGCACGGAGTGGTCGTCGCTGCCGGGAATCCTCTTGAGCCAAGCGGCTCTCACGGCGGTCGTGGCGCCGCCGGTATTCTGGGTGTTGGCGACCACCGGCATTCCGTCTCATCGCGAGCGCGAGTGATCGATGTTCGGCTCTCACGAAGCGCCTGCCGAACTGCGTAGACGACTCTCGTACGCGCTCGCGGCCGCTTGTCTGTGCTTCCTCCTGCTGGCGCTGCGCCTGTGGTCGTTGCAGGTGCTGCACGGCGAGGAGATGGCGACCCTCTCCGAGAACAACCGCATCCGCTTGCGCCGCATCCAGGCGACACGCGGTCGTATCGTCGACCGGCACGGTCGCGTTCTGGTGGAGAGCGAGGCCTCGTATGACGCCGTGCTGGTGCCCGAAGATGCGGTGGATCTCGAAACCACCGTCGAGAACCTGGCCCACTTCCTGACCCAGTCGGCTGCCGAGACCAATGCCGTTCTGGAGCGCGCCGCGGGCCGGCCGCGTTTCCAGGAGATCGTGGTCAAGCGCGACCTCGACTTCGAGGAGGTGGTGGCGATCGAGACGCATCAGACCGAGCTGCCGGGCGTCAGTGTCCACGTCACGCCGAAACGCCTGTACCGCCAGGGCGAGACGCTCGCGCACGTGGTCGGCTACGTGGGCGAGGTCACTCGTGAAGATGTCGCGCGGTCGAACCAGTACCGGAGCGGAGATCTGATCGGCAAATCGGGTCTCGAGGAGGTGTTCGACGAGCACCTGCGTGGCGTCAACGGTGGCCGCCATGTCGAGGTGGACGCCCTCGGCCGCGAGCTCCGCGTCCTCGACAAGGTCGATCCGACGGCCGGCCATACCCTGGTGTTGTCCGTCGACCTCGATCTGCAGCACGTCGCCGAGCAGGCGCTCGGCGACAAGGTTGGCGCGGTAGTCGCGCTCGACCCGCGCAACGGCGATGTGCTCGCGATGGCCAGCGAGCCGTCGTTCGATCCGAATCTGTTCAATGGGGGCATTCGCCACGAAGACTGGCGGCGTCTGATGGATCATCCTCGCCGGCCGATGACGCAGCGGGCGTTTCGCGGGCAGTACCCCCCCGGCTCGACATTCAAATTCGTTGTGGCCGCGGCCGCGTTGCAGGAAGGAACGATCAATCCCTTCACGAGGATCCGCTGTGGCGGTTCGCATCGCTTGGGCAAGCGAAACTTTCGCTGCTGGCGGCCGGGCGGTCACGGCTCGATGAACGTCGTGCAGGCGTTGGCGCAGTCGTGCGACGTGTTCTTCTACCAGGTCGGACAGAAGCTCGGCGTCGACGTCATTGCCAAGTACGCGCGCGCCTTCGGGCTGGGATCGCCGACGGGAATCGTCCTCGGCCACGAGAAGAGCGGCATCATCCCCGACCAGAACTGGAAGCGCGAAAACTTCAAAGAGCCATGGTACCCCGGCGAAACGCTGCCGGTGGCGATCGGGCAGGGCTTCGTGACGACGACGCCGCTCCAGATGGCTCGCGCCGTAGCCGGCCTCGCCGCGGGAAAGCTGTATCGGCCGCGTCTGGTGCTGCGTCTCGATGGAGTCGAGGGCTCGGTCGTCGAAACCATCGAAGCCGAAGAGAGCCCTGGTCTCGACCTGAAGCCGGCGGTGTTGGACGAGGTCCGCAACGGCTTGGTGCAGGTCGTCAACAGTCCCGGGGGGACGGGAGCGCGGGCCGCGATCGAAGGCGTCGTTGTCGCCGGCAAGACCGGGACTTCACAGGTGGTGGCTCTCGGCAGCACGCGCAAGAAGGCGCACCAGATGCCATGGCAACAGCGCGACCATGCCTGGTTCGTCGCCTTTGCACCGGCGGAGGCTCCGGAGATTGCTCTCGCGGTGTTGGTCGAACATGCCGACGGCGGCGGTGGCAAGATCGCGGCGCCGATCGCCGGCACCGTGCTCGAAGAGTACTTCCGTCTCAAAGAGAACCGCGAGCCGGTGAAGTATGCTCAGAATTGACCGCCGTCTCCTGGCCAATGTCGAATGGCCGATGTTGGTGCTGACCATTCTATTGGTCGGCTGCGGGCTGATGACGATCCTCAGTGCGACCTATCGCGTCGATCAGCCGCTCAGTCCGTACTTCGTGCGCCAGTCGATCTGGGCCGCGATCGGCTTCGTGATGCTGTTGGTCGCGATGCTGTTCGACTACCGGGTGCTCCACCGTTACGGCTACATCCTGTACGCGGTGACGGTGGGATTGTTGGTGATCGTCCACCTCGCCGGTACCCACGGCGGCGGCGCGCGACGCTGGATCGGCATCGGCCCGTTCTCGATCCAGCCATCGGAGTTCATGAAGATCGCGCTGGTCATCGTACTGGCGACCAACCTTCATCGCTGGGCCGGCGGTCCGAGTCTGAAGTGGGCGCGGCTGCTGCCGCCGATAGCTCTCTTTGCGGTGCCCGGCTTTTTGATCTTGCGCCAACCGGATCTCGGAACCGCAATCTTGCTCGCCCTGGTTGCGTTTTCCGTGTTGCTGGTGGCGGGACTTCCGCTGCGATTGGTGCTTTTGGCCGTTCTCGTCATCGGGCCGGCGCTGCCATTCGGTTGGCAACATCTCAAGCCCTACCAACAGCGCCGCATCACGAGCTTCCTCGATCCGCAGGAAGATCCGCTCGGCGCGGGCTACCACGTCCTGCAGTCGAAGATCGCGATCGGCTCGGGCATGGTGCACGGCAAGGGCTACATGCAGGGAACGCAAAACAGCCTGCACTTCCTGCCCGAGCAGCACACCGACTTCGTCTTCTCGGTATTCGCCGAGGAGTGGGGTTTCGTCGGCAGTATCTTGCTGTTGGCAGCCTATACGGCGCTGGTGCTGCGGGGCCTGATGATCGCCAGCAAGGCCAAAGACAACCTGGGGGCGCTGCTGGCGGCAGGACTGATCGCGACCGTCTTCTGGCAGGCGGTCATCAACATCGCGATGACGAGTGGCTCGCTACCGGTGGTCGGGATCACCTTGCCCTTTCTCAGCTACGGCGGCTCGTCGCTGCTCGCGCTGCTGGTATCGATGGGGCTGGTGATGAACGTCAGTATGCGGCGCTACACGTACT
>CADEER010000006.1:6156-27952 GCA_902826395.1 uncultured bacterium | reverse complement strand
ACGAGAACGCTGTTGATCGCCTTGACGATCTGCGGCTTCGGCGCCGCACCGACGATCTGCTGGGCGACCGTACCGCCCTTGAAGAGGATCAGATTGGGAATACCGCGGATGCCGTAGCGTGCCGGCGTTTGCGGGTTGTTGTCGACGTTCATCTTCACGACCTTCAGCTTGCCGCTGTATTCGCCGGCCAACTCTTCCACCACGGGCGCGATGGCCTTGCAGGGACCGCACCACTCGGCCCAAAAGTCGATGAGAACGGGGGTGTCGGACTGCAGAACTTCCTGCTCGAATGAGCTGTCGCTGACTTCGGCAACGTTGGACACGGTGGAGCTCCTTTCTGCTGCGACCCGCCCGGACCTCGATGAATTCGGGGTTCCGGGTCGTCCTTGTCGGGCCGTGCGCCGGAGGATAACCACGCCTCACAGCAGGTGCAAGGCAGTGTCCGCTCGTCGATCGTGCGAGCGATGCCGTTCAGATGGGTCGGCCCCAACCGAAGGGGGAACGGGCTACGGGCTCAGGCGGCCGGTTCGTGCAATCCGGTAGCCACCGCATCCATCTGATTGAGTCGGCGACGCAGTGCGATCTGATCCCGTATCGTCGACAGCAGGCGCACCCGGTCGACCGGCTTTGGAATGAAATCGGCCATGCCGGCGCGCATCGCCCGCTGCTTGAAGCGGGTCAGGTCGTAACAACTGAAAGCGATGATCGGAATCGACTTCAGGGAATCGCGGCCGAGGATATTCTCGGCGAGACAGTAACCGTCCATCCCCGGCATGTGCAGATCGAGGAGGACGAGGTCGACCTTGTGTTCCTCGAGCAGGCGCAGCGCTTCCCAGCCGCGATCGGCACGCAGGCAAACGAACCCCTGCGATTCCAGGAATCGGCTCGTGATGACGAGGTGATCTTCTTCGTCGTCGACGAGCAGGATGACGTTCTTGTTGGCTTCAGTCATGTGGGTTCCCAATCGAATGAGTCGAGTTGACCCAAGACCGTGCAGGCTTCGTACCAACTTTCGCGGATCCCACTGGTTTGAGGCTTTGGATCGCTGCGCCGAGGACGCGGAGCGCAAACTTGCCGCATGTCACTTCGCGGATTTGCGGCATTCCTACTGGCGCTAGAAGGCGCGCCATTCGGGATGCCATGCGAACGTCAACGGCTGGGCGGGACGCGGTCGGGGCGGCCGAACTCGTACTCGGGGATGGGCTGCGTGTTGGCGCGGACGTCGGGCGACAGCCGCTCCAGCAGCGTTTCACCGGGCGCTTCCGGCGACAGGTAAGGATCGCCGCTGCCTGACGCGCCCGCGGTCAATCCGACCTGGACCGCAGCCGGACGCTCGTCGGATCGGACCACGGCGCCGCTCAGCAGCGGATGTGTCGCGGCGAAACCGTCGTTGCGCCCCGAGCCGATGATCTCGAGACTCGAGGTCATCGCCGCGAGCTGCGCGGGATCGACGGCCTGGACCGGTTCGGGAAACTTCCCGGCCTGGATCCGCGTCTGCTCCCCGGCGCCGACCTTCAGGCTCGGCCCGATGAGTCCGATCGAGCCCTGGACGTCCACGGTGTCCTCGAGCCCGTATACATGAGTCTCTTTGGCGGCTTCCGAGTAGTCGACGATGAAGACGGTTCCGTCGGCGCGGACGACCGCGGTCGGTGTCTCTACCTCGAAACGGCCGTCGGCCCGCTCGTCGTTCTGCAGGAAGGCGCGCAGAATCCCCTTGCTCAAGTTGAGAACGTTGTCGCTGCTGGTGCTGTCGTAGACCTTCACCGACAGCATCGAGTCGTTGCCGAGGTCGACCACGGCGGAATCGCGGAAGAACAGCTTCGCGCGGCCGTCTTCGCCGCTGCGCACCTCGTCAGCGACATAAATCGGCGCCCCCACCGCGGCTGCCTTCCAATCCCCGGCGCTGGCCCGGCGTACCTCTACGGTGCCGCGAACGGCGACGAACGTGCCGATCTCGGTATCGGCAGCGCCGGTGCTCGCGATCATCGAGATGGCGGCGAGGAGGACGGCCCTGACCGGACGGCATCGGTTTGGTGTCATCTGCGATTTCTCTCTTTGGGCGATCGCTCTCTTGGCATCGCGTTCCGCATCAGAAGTGCATCATGACGCCGGCGGCGACGATGCTGCGATCGTACTCGAACTCCTCGAGGTTGGAGTGGTTCAACACCCCGAAGTAGTCGACGGCCGCCGTCAGGTAATCCGTGATCGGACGCTCCACGCGGATGACGATCTGATGTTCGGCATCGTTGCGGCCGTACACGAAGCCGGTGCGGCTGTTGGGATGCTCGTAGTCGTCGATCAGCAGCGCGTAGCCGAGGCGGGTTTCGAACCAATCGCGTACGGCCGCTTCCAACTCGATGTCGAACTGATGTGTCATGAAGGCGAAGTCGGTGCCGTCGGTCGACAGCGGATCGTTGTCGGACCACTGGTACCCCACCGACAACACCCGATCGACGGCGCCGAGCAGGAAGTATTGGCGGGCACCCACCGCATTGTTGATCGCGTCGCGCCACGGCTCGAATGGGCCGCGTGTGTAGTCGTCGCCGCGCAGACGGTAGTAGACCTGCGTCGCCAGCGCGTCGCCTTCGTAGAACGTCGCCCAGGGGACGAGGGTTCCCTCGTGGTAGAACGACTTGTAGTTGCGCCCGTAGTAATTGTAGTAGGCGCTGACTCCGACTTGATACCAGCCCTGCGGTCGGGTGGAGAAGTCGGCGCTCACGCGGTGGCTCGAGATGTCGTACTGGGTATTGCTGAAGTTGACCCCCTGGTAGAGCTCGTAGCCGACGGCGGCGATGAAGTTTGTCGTATCGAGGACGCGATAGCGCCCGCCGAGCCCAAATTGGAAGCGCCCGTCGTCTTCGCTGCCGTAGCCGCGGCTGCGCTGGATCGCCGAATCGTCGGGCGCCAGCTTGACGTTTGAGTCGTAGGCGAACCCGGCGTTGCCGTGAACTTCCCAGGGCTTGTCGTCTCCCGGCGCAACGCGCGCCGCGCGCTGCGCGCCACTGGCGTCGAACTCCTGTACCGCCGCCGCGATCGGTGTTCCGGGCAGTCCGGTCTGGCTGGAGAGCAGCAGGGGCTTTGCGGCGGCGACATTGCCCTGCCGCAGCAGCGACAGCGCCTCGTAGTAGTTGGCCACCCCTCGCTGCCGCGGATCCTTGGCCGCGGTCTGTAGATACTGCTGCGCGGTCACATCGTCGCCGCGTCGATAGTGGCTGATGCCGAGGAAGAGCGCCGCGCGAAAGCGATTCTCCGGAATCTCGTAGGCGCGCTTCAACCACGACTCGGCGCGTTCGTACTCGCCGGCCTCCAGATAGAGAACGCCGAGGTCGAGCACCGCCTCGCGGAGGTCGGGACGAATCTGCAGAGCCTTCTCCAGGTCGGCGATCGACTCCTGCACGAATCCGAGATGCGCGCCGGTGATGCCTCGGTAGTAGAGCGCGACGGCATCGGTCGGGTCTGCCTTGGTGGCGTTGCTGAAGCTCGCATACGCACTCTGCCACTGGCCCGCCTGAAACGGGATGAGGCCCTTCGCGTAGTGTTGCTGCGAGCGCGTGTTCGCCGTCGCCAACTGCGGCGCGAGCAGCAGTGTTGCGATGACGAGGGTCGCCGGAAGATCTACTCGAAACCGTCCCACCGTTTCCCTACTCCCTCGGTTGACCCCAGCGGCCGCAGAGTGTTGCCCGCGCGGCGGGCGAGAAGACGGCAGTCGAGGTCGACTCAACCTGATGAATCGCCCGCAACCAAGCAGCCGAAAAGCCATATACGCTCCACACTGGGGCCTGGTCAAGCGAAAAGTCCGGCGATTGCGGGCGAACTCTTGGCGCGCTTGCGACGCATCTATATGAAGGGACGGTGACCAAGGCGTCGCGAAAGGTGGTGCTGGAGGTGGAGCAGTTGCGGACCGCCTTGGACGAGCACTCCCATCGTTACTACGTGCTCGACGACCCGCTCGTCTCGGATGCCGAGTACGATGCCATGTTCCGCCGGCTCGTCGAGCTCGAAGAGCGGCATCCGGAGCTGCAGTCCGAGTCGTCGCCGACCCGGCGTGTCGGCGCGGCGCCGGCCGAGAGGTTCGAGGCGGTTCTCCATTCGCAGCCCATGCTGTCGCTCGACAACGTCACCAGTCCCGAGCAGTTCCTCGAGTTCGACGAGAGGGTGCGGCGGCTCGCCGGCGGCAGCGCATCGATCGACTACATGGCCGAGCCCAAGCTCGACGGCGTCGCGGTCGAGATCGTCTATCGGGCCGGCGAGCTCGAGGTTGCGTCGACGCGCGGCGACGGCGTGCGCGGCGAGAACATCACCGCCAACATCAAAACCATTCGCTCGGTGGCGCTGCGCCTGCGACAGACGGACGATCGGTGGCCGGTGCCGGAGCGGCTCGACGTGCGCGGCGAAGTGATCTATGCGCGCAAGGCTTTTCGGGAGCTCAACCGGCAGCGCGAGCAGGCGGGCGAGCCGCTGTTCGCCAATCCGCGCAACGCGGCCGCCGGGTCGCTGCGCCAGCTCGATTCGCGCGTCACCGCCGGCCGGCCTCTTGAGGTGTACTTCCACGGTGTCGGTCATGCCGAGGGGCTGTCGGTCGGGTCCTTCGCCGACCTGTTCGATGCGCTCCGATCCTGGGGCTTGAAGACCAGCGACCTCAATCGCCGCTGCGCGGATGCCGCCGCGGTGATCGCTTATTTCGAGAAGCTCGGCGCCGAGCGCGAGAATCTGCCTTACGAGGTCGACGGGATCGTCGCGAAAGTCGGCTCGTTCGCGCTGCAGCGGCGGCTCGGCGAGGTGTCGAGGTCGCCGCGTTGGGCGGTCGCGTTCAAGTTCAAGGCGCAGCAGGGCACCACCCGGGTGCGCGACATCGTGCCCTCGGTCGGCCGCACCGGCGCCGTTACGCCGGTCGCGGAGCTCGAGCCGGTGTCGGTGGGCGGTGTCACGATTTCGAACGCCTCGCTGCACAACATGGACGAGGTGGAGCGCAAGGACATCCGCATCGGCGACCTGGTTCTCGTCGAGCGGGCGGGCGACGTCATTCCCTACGTAGTGAAGTCCTTCGCGGAGAAGCGGGACGGCAGCGAGCGTCGATTCGCCATGCCGGTGAGCTGTCCGATTTGCGCTGCGCCCGTGGTGCGGGAAGAGGGCGCCGCGATCTACCGCTGTATCGGCATGAAATGTCCGGCGAAGCTGCGCGAGGTGATCCGGCACTTCGCATCGAAGTATGCGCTCGATATCGACGGGCTCGGCGACAAGTTGGTCGCGCAACTCGTCGACAAGGGGCTGGTCGCCGACGTGGCCGACCTCTACGACCTGACGGAAGAGGATCTGGTCGGCCTCGAGCGGATGGCGAAGAAGTCGGCGACGAATCTGCTGCGGCAGATCGAGGACAGCAAGAGCCCGACCCTGGCGCGTCTGATCAATGGCCTCGGGATCCCCCAGGTGGGCGAGCGCGCCGCGAGCCTGCTGGCGGAGGAGTTCGGCTCCCTCGAAGCGCTGTGCGACGCCAACGCCGAGCAACTGCTCGAGGTCCGTGAGATTGGCCCGCAGACGGCGAAAGAGGTGGTTGCGTTCTTCACCGCCGACCAGAATCGCGCCGTGCTGAAACGGCTGCGCGAGGTGGGGGTCAACCCGGTCGCGCCAGCGCGCCGGCGCGCCGACGGGCCTCTCGTCGGCAAGACCTTCGTCCTGACCGGCGCCTTGTCGGTATCTCGCGACGAAGCAGCCCGCCTCATCGGGGCGGCGGGGGGCAAGGTGACGAGCAGCGTCAGCAAGAAGACCGACTACGTAGTTGCCGGAAGTGACGCCGGCTCCAAGCTCGAGAAGGCGCAGCGCCTCGGTCTCGAGATCCTCGACGAAGCGGGCTTGCGCCGGCTGCTCGGAGAAGAACCCGGAGCCTGATGTGCGGCGAGTGCGGGTGGTGGTGCGCGGTCGCGTGCAAGGAGTGGGATTCCGCTACTCCACCGTGCGCCGTGCACGCCAGCTCGCTTTGCGAGGGTGGGTGCGCAATTGCGCCGACGGCTCGGTCGAGCTGGTTGCAGAGGGCGCACCGGATGCGGTGGAAGCGCTGATCGACTGGTGTCGACACGGGCCCGGTACTGCCCGGGTCGACCAGGTCGACTTCCGCGACGAGCCACTCGGCGAGGTGCTCGCCGAGTTCGAAACGCGTCGCTGATCTCGGCGCTCGTGCGGCGCGGCCCGCGTGCCGCGCGCGTGTGCGCGGACCCAAGAGAGGCCAGGTCGCTCGGCGTTCGATGAGCGACTTGCTTGGGGAAGCTCCCAACACAACGGCGAAATTCTGCCGCTGCGTGTCATCCGACCGATTCACCTTTGCCGCGCGTCCAGAGTCCGGGAATCTCGGTGCTTTTGTCGGGGGTGGTCCGAAGCTTGCACAAGACTTCCGTGCAGATGGAATCGCGAATCCGACCGAGAGGGCAGATGCCAAAGACGCCGGCAAAGCATGGCGTGGGTCGGTTCGTTGCGATCCCCGACGCCGGCGGCTTCACCCTGATCGAACTGCTGGTAGCCGTCTCGATTTTCGGCGTGGTCGCGATCGCCGGGCTGCCCCACATCAATACCGGCCGCGAGGATATCAACACGTCGGTTCAGCGCATCATGTCGGACATGCGCTATGCGCGCGGCCGCGCGATTACCTCCGGCGAGCACTACGCCGTCGAGTGGACCAGCGCCAACACGTACCAGATCCAGCGCATGATCCAGGACGGCACCGGTGGGCCCTGGGTCGTCGACGACGTCGAACGCAGCATCCAGTTGCCGACTCACGTCGCCTTCGATCTCGGCGATGAAGGGGTCGAGCGGCTCGAGTTCAATACCCGCGGGATGATGGTCTCTTCGGACCAGCCCCTGCGACCGGTGGTCGCCGATCGGCATCACCTGGTGGAGCGACATCTCTCGATCTGGCCGTCAGGTCAGATCTTCGTGGAGGAGTGATCGATGAAGAAGATGCAGCGGCGCAAGCTCGGCCAACAGGGAATGTCGCTTCTGGAAACACTGGTGGCCCTGGGCCTCTTCGCGATCACGACCGCGACCACGAGCGACTTTCTGGTGCAGCAGATTCGCCGGACGTCGCACAACAACCTTCACACGGTCGCGTATGCCGTCGCCGAGGAGCACCTCGAGGCGGTGCGCGCCGCCAGGTACAACGACATGGTCGGGGGCTCGTCGCAGATCGAGAAGGGGTCGGTAGTATTCGACATCGACACCACGGTGGAGGCGAACGTCCCGGCGGCGAATCTCAAGCGCGTCACGGTCAACGTCGGCTGGACCGAGCCGGGTGGTCGTCGCGACGTCGAAGTCCAGACGATATACACCTCCGTTCGTCGGTTCTGATGGACGTAATCGCCCAACGCGCGGCGAGCGCAAGGGGCATTCCGGCATCCCGCGCCGGGTTTACCACGCTCGACGTCCTCCTGGCGGTGGCGCTGATGGGCCTCGCCATTGCCGCGACCTCGGGGATGTTCGTCGCCAGTAAGGGACACATCGTAATGAAGGGGAGAGAGGTCGAGACTACGCAGGCGGCGCGTGCGGCGATGGATGTGCTCGTGCGCGACCTGCGGCTCGGCGGCGCGTGCCTGCCCGTCACCGGAGATTTCATCTCTCTCGAGGGAATCGACGACGACGACCAGGACGAGATCACTACCCGGACGGGACTGACCCGCCCCGATCTGTCTTGTGTGCGCACGGCGACGACGGCTTCGTTCGGCCCGTCGACCACGGCCCTCAAAGTAGAGGCGACCGACGGCTTCGAGAGCGGCATGCGCGCCTACCTGCGCCATCCCAACGGCAGCGGCGAGTACTTCGAGATTGGCGCGATCACCTCGGCGACGACGATGACCATCGTCGGCACGCTGCAAACCGATTACCCGGCAACCAGCGGCCTGTATGCGATCGACGAGCGGCGCTTCTACATAAACTGGTTCGAGAACTCCAAGGGAGTAATGGTTCCGGAGCTGATGATGCAGATCGGCGACAACGATCCGACGTCGTTCGCCGTCGGCATCGAGAAGCTCGACATTCGTTATGAGCTGCGCGCCAACTGCGACCCCGACTGCGACGTCGTCGAGCTCCCGGAGGACAACGCGGAGTGGCAGACAGTCGAGCAGATTCTGATCGAGCTCACGGCGCGATCTGAGCTGCCCGGTAAGGACGGCGTCTACTTCCGCCGCGTCGTCGACCTGGGCGTCAAGCCGCGGAACATTCTGCCCCGTTGAGTGATGACGTGACGAGAGGTCGGTCGATGCTGCGAAACGAACGAGGGCTGGCGCTGATCGGAGTGATCGTGCTGTCGACGCTGCTGCTGGCGCTCGCCGGGACGTTCGCGGTGGCGGTGCGATCCGATACGCAGATGACCGGTGCGCTGGCCAGCTCGGTGACGGGCTTCTACGCCGCCGAATCGGGTCTGAATCGCGGCATGGGCGAATACCGCAACATCTTCCTCGACTACAACGTTCCGTCCGGTTCGGACTTCCACCCTCGTTCGTTCCAACTCGGCGAGCGCCAGGTGTACTACCAGATGACGCCGCGCCCCTCGAATCCGCAGCAGATCGTCATTCCGTCGGGAGAGTTGTTCGCCGGGCTGAACGCGCTGCAGTATCGCTACACGGTCGTGTCGCGCGCCGAGAACATTCTCGACGACGTCGAGGCGCGCGTTGGCGCCGAGTTTCTCGTCGGCTACATTCCCCTATTCCAGTTCGTCGCCTTCTACCGCAACGACCTCGAGATCCTGCCCGGCCCGACCATGAATCTGATGGGCCGCGTCCACACCAACGGCGATCTCTACCTCAATGGCAACAACGAGCTGAACATCATCGACAATCCGGCGGTCGGCGTCTTCACCGTGCAGGTGTCGACCGGCGGTGAAGTCCACCGCGGCCGCAAGGATCGGTCCGAATGCACGGGTACGGTGCAGATCGACAAGCTGCAGGACGTCGTGTCGCCGTTCGGCAACCTCGATCCGAAGACTCTGCCGTGCAACGGCAGTGGGACGCGCGCCGTTCCCGGGTCCGAGCTGGCCGCCTGGCAGGGCTCGATCATCGACGACATCGGCAACATCGCGATCCCGGAGCCGGACATCATCGAGGTCGGCACGGGCATCTTCTGGGAGAGGGCGGATCTGCGAATCGCTCTGGTGTTGAACCAAGCCGACAACCTGCCGGGTGGGCCGGTGCTGCCGCACTCGATCGAGGTGCAGGATATCAACGGCAACCGCAACGCGGCACTCACCGCGCAGTTGCACCAGTTCATGAACGCGGGCGCATGGAACTCCGCCAACAGCACCTACCGAGGCACGATGCCGGTGTTCTATACGGACGTTCCGGGGTGCAACTGCGCCCCGGGGTTGGAAGTTTGCAACAACGCGGTACGCAACTGCTATGCGCCGACCCTACCGGTCCGAGCGTCGGGCGGTGGCTCGGGAGTTTACAGCGATGTGATGGGCCCGGCGATCGGCAACTTCGACCGCGACTACAGGCGCGGCGGCTTCTACAACCACCGCGAAGACAAGTGGATGATGCTGCTCAACGTCAACATCCGCGATCTCATCGCCTGGAACCAGGCAAACGGCCAGCCGTTCTTCGCTACCACCGACAACTCGGACGGCGGCCTGGTGATCTTTCTCACCGTCGACGGACCCGATTCCGACGACGTCAACAACTATGGCGTGCGGGTCTTCGGCAGTGCCGACATCCCGCTGCCCGGCGGGATCGGTGTCTCCGCCGATCCGACGGGCGTGACCGTCGTCTCCGATCAGGCGATCTATGTTCTCGGCGACTACAACCGCGGCACCGCCGCCGGCGGTACTCCACGTCAGCCTGCGGCCTTGATCGGCGACAGCGTGAACGTCATGTCGTCGCGCTATTGGCGCGGCTCGGGCGCCGCGACCGGATGCGCTGCCGATTGTTGCACCGGCACCAACCTCTGCCGCGATGGCCAGAGCGTCGATACGCTGGGCAGTGTCCGCCGCGACGCCGCGAGCACGACCGTGAATGCCGGCTTTCTTGGCGGCGTCGATACGACGGTGGTCGGCGACTACAACGGCGGCTTGGAGAACTATCCCCGCTTCCACGAGGACTGGGGCGGCCGGACCCTGACCTACCAGGGATCGTTCGTCTCCCTCGGCGAGCCGTTGCGCGTCGAAGGCGATTGGTGCGGCACGGGCGGTTCGACCGCCAGCGGTTGCAACATCTACGATGCACCGCTGCGCAACTGGAACTTCGATCCCGCCTTCAACGATGTCGCCAACCTGCCGCCGCTCACACCGCGCTTCGTCTACGTCCAGCAGGTGCTGTTCACCGAAGACTTCCGCTGAGCGGCGCTTGGAGTGGTTCACCGACCGCCATCCCCTCCCAATTGGTGAGCCGGTGCCTCGATGGCGGCGATGATGTCGCCGCGCAGGCGCTCGGAGATCGATTGCAGGGCGAGACTCATCGCCGCGATCAGGCTCTCGACATCATCCTCCGTGCACGGCTCGTGAGCTTTGTACTCGCGCTGAAAGACCGGCTCGGCGCCGATTGCGCTGGTTTGTCGCATCAGGGTGAAGCGGATCCGCAAGTGCGCCGTGCAGCCGTCGGCGGTGCGCTCCTCGATCTCCTCGACGACTCCGCCGAGTGAAAAGTCGGGGCGGAGCGGTGAGGGGCCGCGCACCACCGCTCGGAACGCTTGCGAATCGGCCAGATCGCGCTGAATCAAATCGCCGATCATGCGCGCCGGTCGCACGGTCCAGCTCCGGTAGTTGTAGAAGTTGAGCCGATACTCGCCGTCGCGGTAGGCGATGCGGTCGCTCTCGGCCGCGGCGGCGCTTTGTAGGGGCAGGAGCTGCAGTACCACTGGCAGCGTGCGCGGAGCAGCGGCCGGCCGGGAATAGCTGAGCTGGTAGCGATGGACCGGCGCCGGCGTGGGTCCGCTCAGCGAGATGCAGCCGGCTAGCCCTGAGGCGAGCAGCGAAACGGCGACCGCTCGTCTCATGGCTCGGCCCCCTCGCCTCGCCGCCGCGGCGGCGGCGGATCGGAGAAGATCAAACGCGAGGGCTGGCGCGAGACGTCGTCGGTCAGAGTCTCGAGATTGCCGAGCGAGCGGTCGAGGCGATCGATCGCGCCTTGCAGGGTGAAGAGGAGCTGTTGCGTGGATCGCGCGGCGCCACCGAACTCGTCGAGAGTGCCGCGCAAGTGCTTTCCGATCTCCTCATCGCTCAGTTGGCTCAAGAACACGCGCGCTTCGGTGGCGATGCGACGCAACTCCGCCAGCGTCGGTTCGAGATCGACGCCTTCGGTGATGCGCTCGACGTTCTGGGTGACGCGGCTGGCCGACTCCGAAAGGTCGGCGAGGGAGGTGAGGATGCGTTGGAGCCGATCGTCGCGCAGCACCTGATCGGCCGCTTGCAGGGTGGTTCGGATGTCGTCGGAGATGCCGCCGAAGTCGACCGCCATCACGTTGTCGTAGATCTCCTCGAGCGCCTCTTCGATGGCGGCAAACGACGACGGTGTCGACGGGATCAACTCGTATGGCGGCGTGAAATCCAGAGGCGGCGACTTGCGCAGCGCGTCGCCGGAGTGGTGATCCACCTCGACGTAGCGCAGACCGGTGATGCCGGCCAGCTCGAGCTGAGCGCGCAGGGTGTCGTCGCCGCGCATTACGTCCGCGACATCGCTCTTGATGCTCATCGTGACCTCGATGAGCTGGCGGTCGGGGGCAATGCCGATGGCCTCGACACGGCCGGCCGGCACACCGCGAAACTTGACGTCGGAACCGGGATCGAGGCCCTGCACCGACTCGGAAAAATACGTCACCATCGTCACCTCGTCGGCGAAGTAGCGACTCGCGCCGAGCCAGATCGCCGCACCGACGCCGATCGCGATCGCGCCGATGACGAAGAGCCCGACCTTGAATTTGCGCGCCTCAGAAGCCATGCGCGCTCTCCTCTGAATCTTCTTGCTGGGCTTGGCGATTGAAGAACGCATGCACGACGGGATCGTCGCTGTGGTCGCGCAGCTCGATCGGATCGCCCTCGGCGATGATCTTGTGCGTGCGACCGTCGAGCATGATGACGCGATCTCCGATGGTGAAGACGCTCGGCAACTCGTGCGAGACGACTACCATGGTCGTGCCCAGGCTCTGATTGATCTGTACGATCAGCGCGTCGAGCTCGGCCGACGTGATCGGGTCGAGCCCCGCCGAAGGCTCGTCGAAGAACAGGATGGAAGGGTCCAACGCCATCGCCCGGGCCAGGGCGGCGCGCTTCTTCATGCCGCCGGACAGCTCGGAGATCATGAAGTCCTCGTACCCTGCGAGGTTGACCATGTCGAGCTTCATGCGGACCAATAGATCGATCGTCTCCGGCGGCAGGTCCGTGTGCTCCTGCAGCGGCAGCGCGACGTTCTCGCCGAGAGTCAGCGAGCCGAACAGCGCACCCGCCTGGAACGTGACACCGAGCTTGCGCTGCACGCGCCGCAGGCCGTCTTCGTCGACGCATGTGATGTCGGTGTCGCCGACGAATACCTTGCCAGACGCCGGCTTCAGCAGGCCGATGATGTGCCGCAGCAGAGTCGTCTTGCCGCACCCGGATCCGCCGACGATGACGAACACCTCGCCCTTGCGGACGGCGCAGCTCACATCGTCGAGAATGGTCTTGTCGCCGAAACGGGCGACAAGATTCTCGACCCGGATCGCTGTTTGGACGGAGGGATCACCACTCATGGAACAACACCGTGAACACAGCATCGGCCACCACGATCGAGAAGATTCCCGACACGATCGCCGAAGTGGTGATGCGGCCGACGCTTTCGGCGCCACCGCGCGCCTGGAAGCCGCGCAGGCAGCCGACCGTCGCGATGAGGATCGCGAAGACGACGCTCTTGATCAAGCCGAGCTGGATGTCGCCCCAGTCCATGAACAGCGCCATCTGGCGGAAGTAGACGGCGGCGGGAATGTCGAGCCCGACACTGGCCACGAACAGCCCGCCGAGGATGCCGACCAGATCGGCGAACAGCGTCAGACACGGCAACATCAGCACCAGCGCGAGCACCTTGGGCGTGACGAGGAAGCGCGTCCGGTCGAGCCCCATCGCGGCGAGCGCGTCGACCTCTTCGGAGACCTTCATGGTGCCGATCTCGGCGGCGAACGCCGCTCCGGAGCGGCCGGCGGCGATGATCGCGGTCATCAAGGGCCCGAGCTCGCGCGTGATCGACAGGCCGACGAGATTGGCGACGTAGATGTCGGCGCCGAACTGCTGCAACTGCACGGCGGCCTGGAAGGCCGTGATCAGTCCCATCAGGAAGCTGATGAGGGCGACGATCGGCAGCGCGTCGTGTCCGCAGCGCGCCATGTAGTCCCAGGTTTCGCGCCAGCGAACTCGCGTCGGGTGGCGGATCGCCTCGACGAGACCCAGAACCAACTCGCCGGTGAATCGCACGGTCTCCGCGACGCTCTCGCGCCACGCCATCGCCACATCGCCGAGTCGCGCGATGGCGTTGAGCCGCGGCTTCGGCGGAGGCTTGCCCTGCAGCAGCTTCTCGGCGTCGAGGAGTCGCAGGAAGCCGTCGATGTCCGGCGTCGACCGGGTGACCTCGAGACGATGGCCGCCGGCGCCGAGCGCCTGGCGGAGCTGTAGCAGCAGCGCTCCACCGCCCGAGTCGAAATAGGTCACCTGCGACAGGTCGAGTAATAGATCTCTACCGCCGGCGATCAGCCGGCCGAGCTCGGCGCGCAGTCGCTGCACGTTGGCGATCTCGACGCGGCCGCGGATGGCGACGGAAACGGCCTGCGCGGACTCGCTGCTGTTCAGCTCGTATCCGGGATCCGCTGCCACGACGGCGAAGGTATCACTGTGCTTTTCGCAGGGCGAGGCGCGCAGGTGCTCGCTCGCGCCGCGGCGTGCCTCTACCGGTCGTGAACCGTGAACCGTGAACGGTGGATCCCCCGCACTTGTTCACGGTTCACGGCTCACGGTTCACGGTCAGATCACTCCGTCTGCCTTCAGGCTCGTCAGCTCGGCGGCGCCAAATCCGAGCAACTCGCCGTACACCTCGGCATTGTGCTCGCCGAGCGCCGGTGCGCCGCGGCGCACGCTGCCCGGCGTCTCGGAGAAGCGCGGGTAGGGGGCCGGCTGCTTGATCGGGCCGACCACCGGATCGTCGACGGTGATGAAGCTCTCGCGGTCGATGTAGTGCGGATCGCGGACGATGTCGGCGATGTTGAGCGCGCGGGCGACCGGAACGTCGGCGTCGAGCATGATGCGTTCGATCTCCGCCGCGGTGTGCAGGCGACACCAATCGGCGACGATGCCGTTGATGGCGTCGGAGTTCTCGGCTCGTTTCGGGAGAGTGGAGAACCGCGGGTCGTCGGCCAGCTCGGGCTGTCCCATGGCGCGCGCCAGGCGCGGAAAGAGCTGGTCACCGGGTGCCGCGATAGAAATGAATTGACCGTCGGCCGTCTCCCAGTTGTCGAGCGGCGCCGAGTTCACCAGGCGATTGCCGGATCGCTCGCGGACGATGCCGAGCTTGTCGTAGGCGGGCAGCGTGTGCTCGAGAACGCGGAACAGCGATTCGTAGAGAGTCAGGTCAACCGACTGACCGCCGCCGTGATGCACGTCCCGGTGATAGAGGGCGATCATGATCGACAGAGCGTTGAAGACACCGGTGAGATAGTCGGCGATGATGATGCCGGGCCGCACCGGCGGCCGATCCGGATAACCGGTGAGATACAAGAGGCCGCTGAAGCTGATGCCGTTGCGATCCATGCCGGGAAGACGACTGTACGGACCCGTCTGCCCGTACACCGACGCGCGGGTCAGGATGAGGCCGGGATTGCGCTCGGCGAGTCGGGCGTAGCCGAGATCCCACTCCTCGAGGGTGCCGGGCCGGAAGTTTTCGACGATGACGTCGCAATGAGTGGCCAGGTCGAGGAAGATCTCGCGCCCGCGCTCTTTGCGCAGATCGAGAGTGATCGCTCGCTTGTTGCGTCCCTCGATCGACCACCACAGCGAGTAGCCGTCGCTGAACGGCCCGATGTTGCGCATGAAGTCGCCGCGCCCCGGCAGCTCGACCTTGATCACGTCGGCGCCGAAGTCGGCGAGCAGGCCGGCGGCAAACGGCGCCGCGACGCGCGTTCCGATGTCGAGAATGCGGATTCCTTCGAGGGGCAGCTTCGACATGGCGGCAAGATGCAGGATGGACCGTCCAGGGTTCAAGCCGCGGCCCAAATTC
Organism: uncultured bacterium; assembly: GCA_902826395.1. Lineage (GTDB taxonomy): Bacteria > Desulfobacterota > Binatia > HRBIN30 > CADEER01 > CADEER01. The sequence continues at coordinate 12,749 of CADEER010000006.1, read as the reverse complement.
GGGATCCGGACGCAGAAGCTCGCTCGTCATCGATGCGTTCGATGCGCGAGGTCCTCTCCCTTCCGAGCTCAGTAGCGCCCGATGAACTTCTCCATCTGCGCACGTGCGCCGACGATGAGGAGGGCGTCGCCTTCCTCGATCAGGGTGTCGGCTTTCGAGGTGGCAACGGAGCCGTCCTGCTTCTGGATGGCGATCACGTCGAGGCCGGCGCGCGCCGCGCCGGCAGCTTCCTCGAGATTCTTCCCGACCAGTGCGGCCGGGGCGCGGAGCTCGTGGAGCTCGACTCCTTCGCCGAGAATGACGAGATCGCGTTGGTCGAGGGCGGCGAACACCGACGAAACGCCGAGGGAAGTATGGCTGAGGACGACGTGCGCGCCGGCGCGCTGGACGGCGCGCAGATTGCGCTCGAGGGTGACGCGACTGACGATGCGCACCCCCGGGGCGACGTGACTGCACTGCAGGGCGAGGTAGATGTTCATGGCATCGTCGGCGGTCGTGAGGAGAACGGCTGGAGCGTCGAGCAGGCCGGCTTCCTCGAGCACGCGCCGCTCGCTCGCGTCGCCGGAGATCCAGCGCTCGGGCTGGTCGTCGCCCCAGTGGCCCTCTTCGGGCTGTAGGTCGATCAGGTGGACGGGAACTCCACGTTTGCGCAGCACCCGCGTGGCAGCGCGCCCGACCACACCGCCGCCGACGACGACTACCGGACTGTAGTTGACGTTGTAGATGACGAGAAACTCGTCGATGGCGCGAATCTGGGCGGCGGTGCCGATGATCACGGCGACGCTCTGTGCACGCAGTCGGGTTTCCAGTCGAACGGGCACGAACCGCGACTGATCGAGCACGCCGACGATGGTTACGCCGAACTTCTCCCGCAGTGGGACGTCGCCGACCATGCGCTCGGCCCACGGCGTCATGTGTACCGGCAGCTCGGCGATCAACAGATCGCGCAACCGTCCGATGACATGCGTCTGCGCGTGGCCGGCGTTCAGCCTCGCCGCGAGATGCTGGCCGAGCTGTCGCTTCAACGGCAGCACTCGCCGCACGCCGGCGAGGTGCAGGACGTCGTCGGCGTGCTCGCCGGTAGCGACGGCGACGATGTGGACGTGGGGAGCGAGCTCGCGGATCTGCAGTGCGATGGTCGTGTTCTCGGCGTCGGTGCCGTCGAGCACGACCAGCGCCGCCTGATCGATGTGCAGGATGCCATAGGTCTGCGGCTCGTCGAGTGGGCGGCAGATCACAGGGATGCCCTCGTCCTCCAGCTGGGCGGCCAGAGTCGCGTCGGGCTCGACGAGGTAGTGGGCAACGCGGTGCAGCTCGAGGGCCTCGGTGAGCGGTCGTGCCAGATCGCCGTGTCCGGCGATGACGATGTGACCCCGGACGCCGGCGGGGATGGTGCGGGTGGCGAGCCACGGCGCGTAGAAGAAGCGGACGAACGCGAATGGCAGCACCGCGAGAATGAGGACGATTCCGTTCAGCAGGACGAACACCGTGTACAGACGCCCAACCGCACTGACGAAGACGACATCGCCGAGACCGAGGGTGCTCATCGTGCTCAGCACCCAATAGATGCCGGTGGCCAGAGTCTCGCGGCGGCCTTCCGCCCACCACATCAGCGCCTGAAAGCCGAGCGCCTCGACCAACACCACCGCCGCGACGAAGGCGAAGTAGGCAATGAGTATCTTTGTATTGCGCCGCCGCAAGCGGCGATTGACGAGGCTGCTGAAGGATGACGGCGAGTCCGACATGAGGTTCGGACGCAGGTCTAGCAGCCCGTTGAGAAACAGGCGCGAGAGCGAAAACGAGGATTTCGGCGCCAGGGCAAGGCGCGAAACCGGAAGCAAAGTCGGGACTTTTGTTGAGGATTTCGCAACGCAGCCATGGCGCCGAAAGACCGTTTGCAGCCCGCGTCCTGTTTTTCAACGGGCTGCTAGCCGCTGTTGTTTCGAATTTCGACCGTCGCCGGTTCACCGCCTTCAGTGAGAGCTCGGTATTTGGTGAACCGTGAACCGTGAAGCCGCCCGGGCGGTTCACGGTTCACGGTTCCCAATTCACGAAGCAGCAGCCTGCGGGCCGCGGATCAGCTTGCCGGGCATGGCGCCGGTCGGCTCGCCGTCTTCGAAGGTCACCGCGCCGCCGCAGATGGTGTAGCGATAGCCGTCGATCTTCTGCACCAGACGGCGGCCGTTGGCGGGCAGGTCGTAGACCATGTGCGGCGCGTGGATCTGCAGGGCGTCGAAGTCGATGACGTTGACGTCGGCCTTCATCCCCGGAGCGATGACGCCGCGGTCGCGCAGGCCGTAGAACTCCGCCGTGCGCCGCGTCTGGCGTTCGACGATCTCCTCGAGCGGAACGCGCGGGCCGCGTTTGCGATCGCGCGCCCAGTGAGTGAGCAGGTAGGTCGGGATGCTGGCGTCGCAGATGATGCCGCAATGTGCGCCGCCGTCCGAGAGACTGAAGACGGCCTGCGGGTGCATCATCATCTCGCGAATCGGCTCGAGATCGCCGTTGGCGTAGCCGAGGATGGGCAAGTAGATGAAGCCGCGGCCGCCCTTCTCCATCATCGTGTCGTAGATCACCTCGGCCGGAGTGCGGCCGGTCCGCTCCGCGATGGCGGCGACGCTCCGCTCGGGGCCGGGCTCGTAGTCGGGTGGATCGCCGAGCGGGAACATCATCTGGTAGGCGCCGACGATGATTGCGGTAAAGCCGACCATCAGCTCGGGCTTCGGTTGTGACGCGACGATGGCAGCGCGCACCTCGGGTTTGGCGAGCTCAGCGAGCCTCTGCGCCGGCGCCATCGCCGCGTAGGGTGCGTAGGCGGCGTGCAGCGAGAACGGGTGGAAAGTGCTCTCGAAGCCGAGCAGCAGGCCGGCCGGTCGCTGCGCGACTTGCGGCGTCAGCTTGCCGCCTTCGGCGGCGTCTTTCTCACAAGCGGTGAGCAGGCGGCGCCATTGGTCGGGATCCATCGGGTTCTGCAGGCAGGCAAACGACACCGGCAGACCGGTTTCTTTGCCGAGGTCGCTCATCCACTGCAGCTCGTCGCCTTCCGGCGCCAGATCGCTGGCGACTTCGAAGACGCCGTGGCCGACCTCGCCGATGGCGCGGCCGATGCCCATCACCTCTTCGCGGTCGGCGGTGGTGCCGGGAACCAGCTCGCCGTCGACGGCGCGGTGCAGAATGGTGCGCGATGTCGAGAAACCGAGCGCGCCGGCCTGCAGTCCCTCTTTGACGAGGCGCGCCATCTCGGCGACCTCGTGCGGCTCCGCCTTTTCGTTCTTGGCGCCGCGTTCGCCCATCACGTAGGCGCGCACGGCGCCGTGCGGAATCTGCGTACCGACGTCGATGGCGCGCGGCATCCGCTCGAGCGCGTCGAGGTACTCGGGGAAGCTTTCCCACTGCCAGTCGATACCCTCGGCGAGCGCGGCGCCGGGAATGTCTTCGACGCCTTCCATCAACTGAATGAGGAACTGCTCCTCGCCCGGCTTCACCGGCGCGAAGCCGACGCCGCAGTTGCCCATCACCACCGTCGTGACGCCGTTCCAACCGGAAGGTGTCAGATGCGGATCCCAGGTGACCTGGCCGTCGTAGTGGGTGTGGATGTCGACCCAGCCCGGAGTGACCAGCAGACCGGTCGCGTCGATCTCGCGCCGTCCTTCACCGACATCGTCGCCGACAGCGACGATCCGGTTGCCGTCGATCGCGACATTGGTGACGCGCGGTGTCGCGCCAGTCCCGTCGACTACAGTTCCGCCGCGAATGACCAGATCGTGCATGAGATGCCTCCTCGATTGGGAACGCCGCTCGCCGGCGACGATCAGCTACCCTAGTCCCGGTGCGCCGGACGAGCAACGGAAAGGCCGCCCAACGGTCGCCCTGCGGGTAGTACCTCGCTTTGTCGGACCCGATTCGCCCAACTCCTCTGGGCACCCAGCGTCGCGGCGATGCGGGCGCGACTCCGTCACCAGGCGTCCCAAGGACTTTTTTTCGCGCCGAGATCGCCAAGGCGCCAAGAGAGCTTCGCTCGTTCGGTGCTTTCTGTGTGCAACCGGGAACATGGGTGGGTGCAAACCGGGCACATGGGTGACGTTTTAGACCGGGCACATGGGTGACACTGCGAGCCCGTGCGCTCTTGGCGCCTTGGCGATCTTGGCGCGAAAAAGTCCTTTGCTGTGTTTGCGTTCGTTGCGCCGGGCCGTGCTTTCGAGTTTGAAGTGTCGACGGAAGGGAAGAGCATGGGCGCGAACATCAATCGCAAGGGGATCGCCGTGGCAAAGGATGCCGGCGGCGGTGCGGCCTTCGACGCTGCGGATTGGCGGCGTCGGGTTCGGTCGCCGCAAGTTCGCCGTGCGGTCGAGGACGTGATCCGTGCCGAGATTGCCGAGATGGCGGCGCTGCCGGTGCGCGAGGTGATCGACGCCGGCAAGATCCGCGCCGCGCTCGGGGAGATCGACGTCGGCGCGGTGCGCGCCGGCGCCGTCGCACAGGTGGCGGTGCGCGTCAACGAGCGGGTGGAAAAGCGCCTGCGCAGGGAGCGGCGTTCGATCGACGACCTGGTCAGCGGCGAGGTGCGCGCCGAGATCGACGCGCTGCTCGACGAGGAGCTGCCGAGTCCGCAAGCGCTCGAAGAGATCCTCGCGCAGGTGATCCGGCAGAAGTTCGTGCGGCGGCTGTTCGCCGAGCTCATCCACTCCGCCATCCTCGCCTTCAACAAGCGGGTCAACCCGCTGTTCGGCGGCATCACGGCAGCGATGCTCGACGCGCAGATCAAGTCCTTCATCGAGCTCGGCATGCCGATGTTGCAGGAGCAGGCGGTGGCGTTCGCGCTGCGGCCCGCCAACCAGCAGTTCGCCGTCGATCTGGCGCGCAGTCTGATTCGCGGCGCCCTCGCCGAGCCGCTCGGCGAGCTGGTGCCGCGCGCCTCGGCCGGTCAGCGCAAGCGCATCGAGCGGCTGGTGGTTCGAGTGGTGGAGAGCGAGCGTTTCCGCACCGCGGCGCCGGCGGTGGCGCAGCAACTGTGGGACGAAGTGTACACCGAGATCCGCGACAAGAAGCTCGGACAATTGGTGGACGAGCAGCGACTGTCCGCGGCGCTCGTCGCGCCGGCCGCCCAGGCGGTGATGGCCCTGTTGTCGCGCCCACGCGTCGCCGCGCTGCTGTCATCGGTTCTGCTCGGATAGGCCTGCAGGCATCGCGGGCCGTGGACGTGAGTCGGTTCGGAGCCGTGAACCGGGAACCTTGAACTCGGCACCGGCGGAATGCCGCGCGCTTGCGCGTATCGACATCTTCGGTGAACCCGGAGGGTTCGGAGCCATTAGCCGGTGGTCGCAAAGCGACCACCGGTTGCGAGACCCTCCTACCTCACCCCGAAGGGGTGCCAGAGCCCGTTGCTACCTCACCCCGAAGGGGTGCCAGAGCCCGTTGCGCAGAGCGCCTCCACCGCCTGGAGCTGACGCGGAGGCCTCGGCTGGCACCCCTCCGGGGTGCGCGGGAGCGGGCGGGGGACAGCCGGGGGTCGCTTCGCGACCCCCGGCTAATCTCCTGCATCCCTCCGGGATGACCCTGCTGCACGCGCGGAGATCCCTCCGTCGTCGGCTGTCGATTTGACACCGGCGGATGCGACTGAAGAGCATGACAAACGCTGCGGCGCCTGCGCCCGGCCGAACCCGCGTAAGCGGCCAGGAGGAACAATGAAGTACGTCGATGGATTCGTGTTGCCGGTGCCGAAGGACAAGGTCGAGGATTACCGAAAGATCGCGCGCAAGGCGGGCAAGATCTGGGTCGAGTACGGTGCGCTCGAGTACTACGAGTGCGTTGCCGACGACGTGAAGCCGGGCCAGCTCACGTCGTTCCCGCAGAGCGTGCTGCTGAAGGACGACGAGACGGTGATCTTCGCCTGGATCGTCTACAAGTCGCGCGCCCAGCGCGACCGCATCAACGCGAAAGTGATGGCCGACCCGCGACTAAAGGGCGATCCGGCGGATATGCCGTTCGATGCCAAGCGGATGTTCTGGGGCGGATTCAAGACGATCGTCGAGGTGTTGGGTGGGGAGTAGGGAGTGGAGAGTGGGGAGTGGGATCGTGAACCGTGAACGGTGAACCGTGAACTGAAGCACCCCGGTTCACGGTTCACGGTTCACGGCTTTTCGCGGCACCACCCGGGTCTTGCGCACGTCGAGCGGCGCGCCGGTGTTGCCATCGACCACCTGCGGTCGCACCTCGGCGCCCGTGTCGCGGTCGACCAGCATCGCCGGCGACTTGCCGTCCTTCCACATCCAGTCCTCGCCCCAGCGCCACATCGCGGCGAGCACCGGCCAGAAGTCGCGCCCCTTGTCGGTGAGGCGATACTCGCAGCGCGGCGGCCGCTCGGAGTAGGCGACGCGCTCCATCAGGCCCTCTTTCACGAGGCGGTTCAGCCGGCTGGTGAGAATCGCGCGGCTGACGTTCAGGGATTTCTGAAAGTCCTCGAACCGTCTCTCGCCGGCGAAGGCGTTGCGCAGGATGATCGGCGTCCACCAGTCGCCGATCAGATCGGTGGCGCGGGCGATCGGGCAGGGCCAGCGGTCAAAGCGGGTGCGGCGCATCAGTGCGGCGTCCGG
>CADEER010000006.1:0-6056 GCA_902826395.1 uncultured bacterium | reverse complement strand
GGGGTATGGTGGGCGGATCGGATGCGTGGCGGGTGCTGGATCATCTTCATGTCACTGATTCGAAACAGCAGTGCGATCTCCCATCGATTCGAAATCGAAATCGAAATCCAAATCGAAATCGATCAGGGGTCGGCGCTTTCGATCTGTCTCTCGATGGATCCCGACCAGAGTTTTCATCCATCGACCTCACGCGGCTTCTACTCGGGCGCGGACGTGTTTGTGCCAGGGGGTGCCGGCGAACCAGTCGCGGTCTTCGGAGGACGTCAGCTCGTTCGGCGCGACGCCGCGCACCTCGTCGCCGGCGGTGCCGGGGTAGGAGAGGCCGAGGCCGTTGGGCAGCGTGATGTGACCGGGGCGCAACGTGTCGGTGATCTCGACCGTCGTTTCCACGCTGGCGCGCTGGGTGGTCACGCGCGCGGTGCCGCCGTCGGCGATGCCGAGGCTCGCCGCGTCGTCGGGGTTGATGCGCAGCGCGCCGTGCGCGTCTTTGCGGCGCCAGGCCGGGTCTCGGTAGATCGTGTTGGCGGTGAAGCTGCGGCGCTCGCCGGCGCTGAGCACGAAAGGAAAGTCGGCCGGTCCTGCTTCGCTCTCGTCGCGCAGGCCGCGCAGCTCGCCGACCAGCTCCTCGATGACGAGATTGATGCGGCCGTCCGGCGTCGCCATGCGCCGCCATGTCTCCTCGTAGTCGTCGATGGTGAAGGTGACGCCGGACGCTCCAGTCAGGACGGCGTCGAACAATGCCTCGCCGAGCTCGAGCCCTTCGCCGGTGAAGCCGGCGCGGCGTACCGACTCCGGGTACTGCATGGCGCAGGTGTGAGCGAGCGCCCACACAGCAGCGGCTTCGGCGGCCCGATCGGGGAGGGTTCGGCCGAGCGTTTCGTAGAGAACGATCGACGCCAGCGGTTTGAGATGAGGCTTCTCCGACAGCGCGGCGAAGAAAGCGCCGGCGAACGCGGCGCGGCCTTTGGCGGCGGCGGCGCGCAGTGGCTCGAGGTCGGCGTCGTCGAGCGCTCCCATGGCGCGCAGCAGCCGGGCGTGGATTTCCACTTCCGGCAAGGTGCCGGGCAGAGGATCGAAGAGCGGTGCGCGGAGCTGGAAGACGTTGTGCGGGAACTCGAGGGTGAAGAAGGTAGCCTCCCACTTTTCGAACTGCGAGCTGGCTGGCAGGACGTAGTCGGCGCAGCGCGCCGTCTCGCTCATCGCGACGTCGATCACCACCACCAGCTCGAGGGCGGCGAGCGCTTCTCGCATGCGCTGGCTGTCGGCCAGGGAGTGGACGGGATTGGCACTCTCGATCAGCGCGGCGCGAAAGCGCTTGGGGTGGTCGGTCAGGATTTCGTCCGGAATGACGTTGCACGGGATCAGTCCCGTGATGATTCGATGACCCCCGACGGGCGACACCGGCGCCGCGCCGGGAGAGCGGCCGCCGCCGAGATTGGCGAAGCGGCTGTGCAGGTTCATGCCGCCGGCGACGCCGAAGTTGCCGGTGAGGAGAAACAGCAGCTTCTCCAGATAGGAATTCAGCGTGCTGTGCGGGGCCTGCTGGATGCCGAGATCCTCGAAGATCGAGACACTCGAGGCGGTGGCGATGCGGCGTGCGACCGTTCGCAGCAGCTCTTCCGGGACGTCGCAGCGGCGGCTGTAGTCTGCGATCGACACGTCGCGCAACGACTCGACGACGCCGTCGTAGCCGTTGCAGTGCTGCTCGATGAACTGCGCATCGACCAGTTCTTCCTCGATCAGGATGGCGAGCAGAGCGCTGAGACAGAAGGCGTCGGTTCCCGGCCGCACCTGGAGGTGGAAGTCGGCCATCTCGGCGGTCTCGGTGCGGCGCGGGTCGATGACGATGAGAGTGCGCTGCGGGTCCTTGCTGATCTCTTTCAACACCACGCGGGCGCGCGGGAAGCCGTGCGAGTGCCAGGGATTCTTGCCGAGAAAGACGGCGACCTCGGCGCGCTCGAAGTCGCCGGTGGTGTGACAGCTCGGGCGACCGAAGAGCTGGCCGTCGACCCAGAACTCGCCGGTTTTCTCCTGCGCCAGGGCGTTCGACGCGTACACCGAGCCCATCGCGGCGCGCGTCGCCCGGCCGTAGCCGCCGCACAGATGATTCCCCTGTCCGCCGCCGCCGTAATAGAGGATGGTCTCGCCGCCGTGGCGGTCGCGCACGGCGAGAAACTTCTCGGCGATCTCGCGGATCGCGGTGTCCCAATCGATTTCCTCGAACGATCCGTCGTTGCGCCGGCGCAGCGGCGACGTCAGGCGGTCGCGGCCGTTCTGGTAGAAGTCGAGCTGGTGTGGCTTCTCGCAGGCGTAGCCCTGCGAAGCAGGGTGCGCCTTGTCGCCGCGCACTTTTGAGATGCGCCGCCCCTCGGTCTGCACCTCGATCCCGCAGTTGATGCTGCAGAGAATACACGCCGTCTGTCGCCACTCGGCCATCGCTTCCTCCGTCAGTTCTGTCGTTGCACTTAGTCCGTTCAACGAAAGAACGCAACGGCAAAGTCGCTGTGGAAGCTAGTCGGTCCAGCGAAGCGAGACCTCCCCTAGCCCCTCCTTGGTAGAGACCGTCGGAAAACGAAAAATTAGTGACCGTACACATACACGTACCCGTACTCGTACACGGAGTTTCCTGCAGAATTCGGGCATTCATCGTGTACGGGTACGCGTACGAGTACGTGTACGGGAGAAAACCGACAGTCTCCGTAAGGAGGGGATTGCCGGGCCGGTCCCGGCGGAGGGGGTGGTGCCCCCTCCGCCGGGGTCGAAGTTGTGGTGTCGCTGGTGTTTAGCGCCGGCGATCGAAGCGTGCCGTTGCGCGGACCGGTTTGCGGCGGCGCGGCCGCAGGACAAAGGCCATCAGTCCCGTCAGGAGAAGGAACCAGGCGATACTCGAGGTGCCGCCGGCGGCGATCTCGCAACCGTCGTCCTCGTCGCTGCCGCCGACCGGCGGGCTGTCGCAGTCGACTTCGAGCAGGACCGACTCGCGTGCGCCTTCGGTCGACGTGCCGCCGAGGTTGTCGATGCTGACGAACAGCTCGTGGGTGCCGCAGGTGCGCGGCCGAAAGCCGACGCGCGCCTGGTGGGCGTCGTCGGCGCGGATCAACGCGAGGTGCTCGATGTCGAAGATCTCGGCGCCGTCGTCCGGGTTGCCGTGGTGGAACGTCACGAAGGTGGCCTCCGCCTCTTCGCCCTCGGCGCGCACCGTGGCGACGACGTCGACCTGCTCGTGCAGGCTCGCGCGGCTCGGCTCGACCCGCAGGTCCTCGAGAACCAGACGGCCATCTTCTCCGCCCGCGCCGCTGAGGCTGGCGAGCGATTCGAACTCGTCGCTCGGCAGAACGGCGAATACGGAATTGTAGAAGCCGACGTTGTTGCTGCGCTCTTCGAACGGCACCTCGGAGATGTCGACCAGCTCTCCGGGGATGGCGGTGAGGCCATGGCCTTCGACCTCTTCGACCAGTGCGCCGTTTTCATCCTCCATCCAGACCACGACCCAGAAGAGCAGGAACTGCTCGTCGAGGCCGGTGGTGTCGAATGTCGTGCCGACCATGTTCCAGTTTAGGCTCACGGTGCTGAAGCGGGGAATCGGCTGGTGGGTGACTTCGTCGATGAGGAAGCTCGGCCCATCGGCGACGTTGATGCGCGGATTCCACGGTTGCGCGTAGAAGCGCGCGTGCACCTGGGTGCCGGGAGGCATCGAGGTCAAGCTGTAGTTGTAGACGCGCACTTGTAGATCGAGCTGGCTGCCGGCGACCGCGGTGTTGATCTGGGGGCCGGTTTCGCTGCCCGGCGCGGTGACAAAGAAGCCGCGCATCTTGAGGAAGTTGTTGGTCCAGATGCAGCCGAGATCCTCGCAGCCTTCTTCGAAGTCCGGCGGTTCCTGGAATTCGACGCACGACAGGTTGGTGCCGCCGCTCGAGGCAGGCAGACAAGTGTCGTTCACTGATCCGGAAGACTGGAAGGTGTCCCAGCGTTTGGGATGGTTCAGCGCGACGTCGGGAGCGCTGCGGTAGCCGTCGCTCGATGTCCACCAGTCGCCGCTGCGCGGGCTGGTGGTCGTCGGATCGGCGAGGAATGCCAGCTCCAGGGCACCGCTCGACTGGAGATCGCCACTCACCTCGGGTGTGTGCGCGGTGCCGATCGGGAAGGGGCTGCCGAAAACGATGCCGTGGTAGCCGTATTGATAGTGGCTGGGTTCGCGAAATGTCGGCGGCTTGCTCACTTCGATCCCCGACGACGCGCCGATCTCCTGCGTCGAAGCTTGCAGTGTCTCGACACTGTCGTGTGTTTCGAGACCGCCTTCCAGCGTCGCTTCGACGCCGCTCGCCTTCTTGCGGCCGACGCGATCGGAGAAAGACCCCGACACGTCACCCGACTGCGTCGCCGACGAACCGACGCTCTGATCGACACTGCTGCCAGTGTTCCACTGATAGCTCACCGTCTCCACCGAGTCGTCGGTGAAGGTCAGTCCCTGCACGCCGGTGAGCGCGGAGCCGAAGAGGTCGAAATCGGGATTGGTCAGAGCGCGGCCCGCGTCGAGCAGTTCGGGCGTCGCCGGGTACGACAGAACGTTCCCCGGCTCGTGCGCCGGTTGGTACCACTCGATGGCATCGAGATTGGCCTTGACGGGCTGAACGCGGTCGATGGCCGAGTACAGCACGTAGAGCGGCCGTTCCTCGGAAGGTGTGCAGTCCGAATTGGTCGCCGGGCAGCCGGTTTCGCCGATGACCGGATAGGCGAAGACGTTCAGCCGCCGGTTCTGGAAATAGAGCAGATCGCGGAACCCGGTCTCGAACGAGGCGTCGATGCCGGCTCCGACATAGGTGTCAAAATTGGATTCGACGGTCGACTCGTATTCGTTCTCGATCGAAGTCTCGAGTGTCGCGTCGAGCTGGTAAAGGTGTCGCTCGAGCTCGGCGTCGATGTCGCCGCCGACGTTGACGGCGGTCGAATACGAAGTGGTGCTCGACGTCGACGACTGATTGGTGCCCTCGACGGCGGTGTCGAAGGAGGCGGAGAAGCCGGCTCCGGAGAAGACGATGGCGCTCATGTTGAGATCCGTCGGCTCGCCCTCGTCGATCGGCGTGACATAGTCGACGTGCATCGGCGGCGCGCCGAGGATGAGATCGGGCTGGCGCACCGCGAAGCGGAGCACCACCGGGTCGTCGAGGAGCAGGGAGCGGCCTTGGATGTCGCCGGTGACGAGGTCGATGCTGTCCCAGCTCGCCGAGAGGCCGGTCTTTTGCACGGTGCCGTAATGGAGGGACAGATCGAGATTCTCGGGGTCGCCGAACTCGCCGACGTGGATTCCGACGTGGCCGTCGTCGCTGCAGCGAAAGGCTACCGCCATCTGCAGGTCCGAGCTCGGCGGATCCTCCAACACGGTGGCGAAGCTGCCGAGAGCCACGTCGAGGCTCGGTAGGCCGCACAGGGAGCCGCTGCCGCCGCTATTCGTATCGACGTCTCGGATCACGTGCAGACTCTCGTCGAAGACGTAGGCGCGCGGGTAGGGGAAGGTGAAGTTGCTGGGCGGCTGCACGGTTACGATCAGGATTTCGGTCTGCTGGCGCTCGCGCGTGTTGGGATTGATGAAACCGTTGCCGGCGATGAAGCCCGCTTGCGGCTTCAAAAGCCCGCCGTTGATCGTATGCACGGAGAAGGCGGATCCGCCGCTGCTGTTGGTGCCGCGCTGAGTCGGGGTGAACGTGTCCGGATCGATGGTGAACGTCGCAAAGGCCGCCGAATGTGTTGTGCCGTCGACCGGGTTGCCGAAGACGAGGGCGAGCTGTTCCGGGGGGCCTTTGCCGGCAGCGAGGTCGACGGCGGTGGCCGGTGCGAAGCGGCCGGCAACGGGGATCCGCAGCACCGTGCCGACGTTGCTTGGCGGTTGCACGCAGGTCGAGCCGCGCGCCGTGAGCACCAGTGTGTTGGGGTCGACGGTGTAGATCTGCAGCGTGAAGCCGGATCCGGAGGCGCAGCCCTCCGTGGCGTTGGCCACTTCGTCGCGCCCGTCGCCGTCGAAGTTGCCAGCGCCCGGTGGGCCGTTCGAGGCGATGTCG
>CADEER010000005.1:80592-91450 GCA_902826395.1 uncultured bacterium | reverse complement strand
AGCGATCCACTCCGCGCCGGCGAAGATCGCTGCACCGGCCACCGTCATCAACCCGACCGCCAGCCGACACGCATCCCACCCGCCGCGCGCCGCCTCGGCAATGCGTCCGGCGCCGAGGTTCTGCCCGACGATGGTCGACGCCGCGGCGCCAAAACCGAGGCCCGGCAGGAATGACATCGCGAGAATTCGGACACCGATGAAATACGCCGCCATCGCATCCGTGCCGTAGCGCGAGGCGATAGCCAGGTACAGAAAGAACCCGAACTGCAAGAAGCACTGTTCGATGGCCGCCGGAAGGCCAATACGCAGCACACGCCTCACCAGCGAGAAATCCGGGCGCAGCGCGGCGACGCGCAGCCGCAGCACCGCGCCCTCCCGCCGCATGACGAATACGGCCAATACGACGCCGAACGCGAATGCCACGGTGCTCGCCAATCCGGAGCCGCGCGCGCCCATCGCCGGGAACCCAAGGCCACCGAAGATGAACACATAGTTGCAGGCGATGTTGACGACGTTGATCGTCGCTCCGAGCAGCAGCGGCGTACGCATGTCACCGGCGCCGCGAAAGGCCGCGGTGAAGATCTGGAAGGTGGCGGCAAACGGCAAGCCGAGCATCAGCCAGCGCAGGAAACCGGCGCCCTCGTTGACCACCTCGGCCTCGACGCCAAAGGCCGCGACGGCTGACGCCGCGAAGAAGAACGTCGGCACCCCTACTGCGATGCCCAGCGCCGCGCCGGTGTAGAGCGACTGGGCGAGAACGCGCTCGGCCTCATTGCGCTGGCCGGCACCGACGAACCGCGCGACCAGCGCGACGGTGCCGCCGGAAACCGCGATGACCACGACGTGGACAGCGTGCAGGATCTGCGCGCCGACACCGACACCGGCGAGCGGCCCGGCGCCGAGACGGCCGACCATCAACGTGTCGACCAGAGCGACCAGCGACTCGAGGCCGAAGCTCAGGATCGCCGGCCAGGCCAGCAGCCAGACCTGGCGCACGACGCCGGTCGACGGCGCCGCCGTCGTCGGGATCGTCGCGCTGCGGCTGGCCATCGCGGCAGGTCAGCCGATGCATTCCCCGAAGTCAACGCGGGTATTTGCACGTGCGGCGAAGCCGCGCCCGCCGCTTCACAATCGATGTACCGCCAAAGCAAAAAGACTACTCACCACAGAGGCACAGAGGACACAGAGATCCCGTCGCAAGCGCGCCGCATTCGAGATGCTCGGGAAGCAAATTCTTCGACTTGAACATCGCCTCGCGAGCCAATCGGGCGGTGTCCCTCTCCGACGAGATCTCTGTGTTCTCCGCGTCTCTGTGGTGAAAAGTCCTTCAACTGAGTTCGAACATGCGCAGCAGCGAACGCTCCGCGGCGGCCCGCACCTCCTCGTCGAGCTCGATCGCGAAGCGCATGTGGCGCAGTGAGTCGAGGGTCGACTCGAGAGTGATCATCTTCATGAACTGGCAGAGCTTGCACGCCTTGTAGAACTTCTTCTCCGGCACCTCGAGCAGCAGCTTGTCGGAGAGACCGCACTCGGTGACGACGAGAAACTCCTGTGCCTCGCTCTCCTTGGCATAGCGAACCATGCCGCTGGTGGAGAGCACCGCATCGGCCAACTCGACGACGTCGGCGCGGCACTCGGGATGGACCAGCACCTTGATGTTCGGCAGTCCGCGCTTCACCGAAAGGATATTCTCCGGCGTGATCTGGTGGTGCACGTAGCAGTTGCCGTTCCACGAGATGATCGTCTTCGATGTTTCCTTCTGCACGTAGTTGGCGAGATGCTCGTCGGGCACGAAGAGGATGTGCTGCGAGTCCAGCTTCTCGACGACGCTCACCGCGTTGGAAGACGTCACGCAGACGTCGACCACCGCCTTTACGGCCGCGGTCGTATTGACGTAGGCGACGACCTGCAGGTCCGGGTAGAGCTTCTTGAGCTCGTCGCGGCGTTCGACCAGCTCGTCCGGGTCGACGCTGTCGGCCAGCGAGCAGCCGGCCCGCATGTCGGGCAGCAGGACCGTCTTGTCGGGCGCCAGGATCTTCGCCGACTCGGCCATGAAATGGACACCGCAAAAGACGATGACCTCTTGTTCGAGATCGACGCCGCGGCGCGCCAACTCGAGCGAGTCGCCGACAAAATCGGCGACTTCGTAGATCTCGGGGCGCTGATAGTTGTGCGCCAGAATAGCCGCATTGCGCTCGACCTTGAGATGGCGGATTTCGTCGATCATCGCCGCCATCCGATCGCACTCGCCCTCGGTATAGATGGCCGGCATGTCGAGGGCCTCGAACTTCGCCTTCAGCTCGTCGCCGGAGAGCGCTGCCGTCGCGGTCATTGCCGTTGCCTCCTTCGCCTGCTTCTGTCCCTGATACACGTTATCACCCTGTCAACATCGACGCCTTGCGTCGAGCGGCTCCATTTCTACAATCGCGCCATGCGACTAGTCACCGCTCATCGGATCCTGATCGGCAGCGCCGCCTTGTTCTTTGTATTCTTTGCCGGGCAGCGCTTCATCACCTACCAGAACGGTGGCGATGCGGGAGTACTCGCCACCAGTGCCGTCGCCCTTTGCGCCGCGGTGGGCTTGGCGCTCTACTACCGCAACATCGGCGGCAGCCGCTGACGCTCAACCGGTCGGTTGCTGCTGCGTGACGCAGTGGAAGGCGCCGAGGCCGAGCACCAGATCGACGGCGCGGATGCCGACGATGGCGCGATCGGGGAAGCAGCTCTGCAGAGTCGCCAGTGCCTCGTCATCCCGGTCGCTGTCGAAAGTCGGCACGACGACCACACCGTTGGCGATGTAGAAATTGGCGTAGCTGGCGGGGAGTCGCTGGCCCTCGAAGCTGAGTGGCGGCGGCATCGGCAGGGTGACGATCTCGAGCCCCCTGCCCTCCTGGTCGCAGGCGAGCCGTAGCCGCTCGAGGTTGGCGATCAGCGGCTCGTAGTTCTCGTCCGACGCATCGTCCTCGATCACCGTGACGACCTTGCGCTCGGCCACGAAGCGGGTCAGGTCGTCGATGTGACCGTCGGTATCGTCGCCGACGATACCGTCGCCGAGCCAGATAAAGTGTCGGACGCCGAGGTAATCGGAGAGGATCCTCTCCAGTTGGTCGCGGCTCAAATCCGGATTGCGGTTGGGATTGAGCAGGCACGACTCGGTGGTCATCAGAGTACCCGCGCCGTTCACCTCGATGGAGCCGCCCTCCAGCACGATGCCGGGGTGGAAGATCGGCATGCCGAGTCGTTCGGCGAGTTGCGCCGGAACCCGATCGTCATGGTCGAACGGCGGATATTTGCCGCCCCAGGCGTTGTACCGCCAGTCGATCATCGCGACGCGGTCGCCGTCGCTGTCGCGCACGACGAAGGTCGGCCCGTGATCGCGCATCCAGGCGTCGTTGGTCGGGATCTCGAGGAACGAGACGCGCCGCGCGTCGACGCCTTCGGCTGCCAACACCGCTTCGGCGCCGCGTCGCGCCGCGGCGTCGTTGACGAGAATGTTGACGTCCTCGCCGCCGACCAGCGCGCCGACCAGGCGCGCCCACACCGCCGGCACCGGCTCCATCTTCCCCGGCCACGACTCGGCGTTGTGCGGCCAGGACAGCCAGGTGGCGCGATGCGGCTCCCACTCGGCGGGCATGCGATAGCCGAGGGCACCGGGCAAACGGTCGCGGTTCATTAAGGCTAGTCGATGAAGCGCTTGACGATCTCGCCGTACGCGTCGACGCGGCGGTCGCGCAGGAACGGCCAGTTGCGGCGCGTCTCGGCGATCAGGCCACGGTCGCAGTCGACGACCAGCACTTCCTCGCGGTCGGCGCTCGCCTTGGCGAGGATTCTGCCGAACGGATCGGCGACGAAGGAGCCGCCCCAGAACTCGAGCCCGCCCTCGACACCGATCCTGTTGATGGCCGCGACGAAGACCCCGTTGGCGATCGCGTGCGAGCGCTGCATCGTCTCCCATGCCGCGTGTTGAGCCGCGCCGTATTGCTCTTTCTCGGCGTGGTGCCAGCCGATCGCGGTCGGATAGAAGAGCACGTCGGCGCCGCGCATCGCCGTGAGCCGAGCCGCCTCGGGGAACCACTGGTCCCAACACACCAGCGTGCCGACCTTGCAGGCGCGGGTGTCGAACGCCGCAAAGCCGGTGTCGCCCGGAGTGAAGTAGTACTTCTCGTAGTACAGCGGGTCGTCCGGGATGTGCATCTTGCGGTAGACGCCGACCATCGCGCCGTCGGCGTCGAAGACGGGCGCCGAATTGTGGAAGACACCCTCGGCTCGCTTCTCGAAGATCGAGCCGACGACCGCGACGCCGTGCTGCTTGGCGGCGGCGCTCAGAGCATCGCTGCTGGGGCCGGGAATCGGCTCGGCAAGATCGAAGCGCTGCGTGTCCTCGCTCTGGCAGAAGTAGTCGCCGAGAAACAGCTCCTGCAGGCCGACCACCTGCGCCCCCTTCGACGCGGCTTCGGCGATGCCGTCGATCGCCTTGCGTAGATTTTCATCGGCGCGGCCCTCGCTCTTCATCTGCACGAGGCCGACGCGGATCACCGAGTCACTCATGTCGGAGACCATACACACGCCCGCGCTCCAGTGCACTACTCGGAGCGCGGTCCCATCGTCGCCGGCTGGGCTGCCCGCGATCAGATCTCAATCTGCGCCCCCAACTCGACCACGCGATTCGCCGGCAGGCCGAAGAACTGCGTCGCCGGGCGCGAGTTGCGCGATAGATACGCGAACAGGTGTTTGCGCCAGCGCGCCATCCGCGACGGGCCACCGGTGAGCAGCGTCTCGCGACCGAGGAAATACGAAGTGTCGTCCAGGTCGACCGCGAGACCTTCGCCGAGGCACACCGCCAGCAGCCGCGGTACGTTCGGCGTCTGCATGAATCCGTAGCGGGCGGTGACTCGCCAGAACCCTTCGCCCATTTCTTCGACTTCGAAGTTGCGCCCGAAGCGCACTGTCGGCACCTGCTCGGTCGCGATCGACAGCAACACGACTTGCTCGTGCAGCATCTTGTTGTGCTTCACATGGTGCAGCAGGACAGGCGGGATGCCGTCCGGGTTGGAAGTCATGAAGACGGCTGTGCCGGGCACGCGCACCGGCGGGTGAGCACGCACGTCGGCGAGGAAGGCCCCGGTCGGCATCGTGCCGGCGACGAAGTAGCGACTCAGCAGCTCGCGCCCCTGTCGCCACGTCGTCATGACGACGACCAGCATCGCGCCGAAGACCAGCGGCACCCAGCCGCCCTGCGCGAACTTGGTGAGGTTGGCGCTGAAGAACGCGACGTCGATCACCAGAAAGCCGCCAGTGAGGCTCAGCGCTGCTGGCAGGCTCCAGCGCCACACGTGGCGTGCCAAACCGAAGAACAGGATCGAGGTCAACGTCATCGTGCCGGTGACCGCAATCCCGTACGCCGCGGCGAGACGGCTCGAGCTGCCGAAGCTGAACACCAGGCCGAGACACAGCAACAGCAGCATCCAGTTGATCTCCGGAATGTAGATCTGCCCCTCGGCCTCGCCGGAGGTGTGGACGATGCGCAGGCGCGGCAGGAATCCGAGCTGGATGGCGCTCCGCGTCAGCGAATAGGCGCCGGAGATCAACGCCTGCGACGCGATGATCGCCGCCAGCGTCGCAAGCACCAGCATGGGGTAGAGCCAGACCCCTGGCGCCAGCGCGTAGAAGGGGTTGCCGACGGTTGCGCCGGCTTCGAGCAAAACCACGCCCTGGCCGAAGTAGTTGAGCACCAGAGCCGGCATCACGATGGTGTACCACGCAAGGCGGATCGGTCGGGCGCCGAAATGACCCATGTCGGTGTAGAGCGCCTCGCCGCCGGTGACCACCAGCACCACCGATCCGAGCAGGAAAAACGCGGTTGTGCCGTGTTCGACGAAAAAGTGGATCGCGTACATCGGATTCACTGCCGCCAGCACGCTCGGCTGGCGCAGCGTCGCGACCGTTCCAGCGACGCCGATCGCCAGGAACCAGGCCAGCATCACCCAACCGAACACGGACCCGATCCGGCCGGTACCGTAGCGCTGCACCGAGAACAGCCCGACCAGGAGCACGACCGTGATCGGCACCACGGCCTGGCGCAGCGCGGGGGTGACGACTTCGAGACCCTCGATCGCACCCAGGATCGAGATGGCAGGCGTGATGGCCCCGTCGCCGTAGAGGAGACCGGCGCCGACCAAAGCCAGCAGCGGCGCGATCCGCTGCCAGCGCGACCCGCCCGACCGGCGCTGGAGAGCCAGCAACGCCAGGATCCCGCCCTCCCCTTCGTTGTCAGCGCGCATGATGATGGTCAGGTACTTGATGCAGATCGCCAGGATCAGCGACCACACGACCAGTGAGAGAACGCCGAGCACGTTGGCCTCGCTGATCGCCAGCCCGTAACCGTGGAAACACTCCCGGATCGCATAAAGCGGCGACGTCCCGATGTCGCCGTACACCACCCCGAGCGCGCCGAGGGCCAGCGCCGGCAATCCCAACTGGGGTGCGGCCGGTTCGTCGGGAAGGTTGGTCGGGCCGCAGGGTTGGACGGGCTTTCCGTGCGAGCCGGGGGAACCTGAGTGCATCGGAGCCGGAACCGTGACCGGGAACGAGCCGCCATGCAAGCGGGTGGCCCAAACCGCGGCCAAAACCTGTCGCGGGGCAACGACCCCCTCGGCACCTCGAACGTAGAGACGCCCCACCCAACAAACTCACCTGGCCGTGCTATCGATCGCGCCGGATGGAGCCCACCACCTGGATCGCCCTTGCCCTCCTATTCCTGGTCGGGGGCCTCACCCCTGGGCCCGCCGTCATGCTGGTCGTCACCTGTTCGATCCGCTACGGAGTCGGCCCCGCGCTGATCGCCGCCCTCGGCGTCTGCACCGCGAACTTGCTCTGGACATTCCTCGCAGTGTTGGGCGCCGCCGCGCTGTCGCGCGCTTTCCCCACCGCCTTCGCGCTGCTCAAGCTCGCCGGCCTCGCGTTCATCGTCTACCTCGGCATCCACCTCGTGCGCGGCCGCGCCGTCGATCTCACTCGCCGCGAGGCACCGCCGCGCAGCAGGCTCTTCGCCGCCGGCGTGGGCCTGCAGCTCGCCAACCCCAATGCGCTGGTCTTCTTCGGCGGCATCCTGCCAGCGTACATCGACCCCGCCCGCAGCCTGCCCGTGCAAGCCGCCATCGTGATGGTGTCGGTCACCGTAACCGAGCTCGGCGGACTCGCCCTCTACGCCGCCGGCGCCGACGCCCTCGCCAAACGCTTCGCCTCGCCGACCTTCGCCGCGACGTTCTACCGCATCGCGGCGATGGCGATGATCACATCGGCCGTCGTCGGCGTGTACACGACCTGGCGCTGACACCGCGTGCCGGCACGAGGTTCTTTCGCCGCCCGACCTGACCATGTCGCCGATGTTGGCGCCCGCCGAATGACCGTTATACCTTCCCTGCGATGGAGGCTGCCGCGGGTCGTTTTGCAGATGCGACTGCCGCGGCGATGCGCACGGCCATCGCCGATGCCGGTGGGAACGAGATATTCGTTCTCGGCACGCTGGTCGCCGGACGGGTGGACGAGATCCGTGTCCTCGCCCGCGGCCATCGCAGCGCGGTGCCGGCGCTCTTGCGCATTCCGCGGCCCGGCGAAGTGGTCATCCACAATCATCCCTCCGGCAATCTGCAGCCGTCGGAGCCGGATCTGCAGATCGCCTCTGCTCTCGGCGATCAAGGCGTGGGCTTCTACATCGTCGACAACGCGGTCGGGCGCGTCTATGCCGTCGTCGAACCTCTGCAGGCGGCGCGCGAAGTGCCGGTCGACGCGGCGGCGGGTCGCGCGATTCTCGGCGCCGGCGGCGCCCTCGCAGCAGCTCTGCCCGGCTACGAACACCGCCCGCAGCAGCTCGCGATGATGGAAGCCGTCGTCGAGGCGTTCAACGACAAGGAGATTCTGCTGGTCGAAGCGGGCACGGGCACGGGCAAGTCGCTCGCGTATCTCGTACCCTCGATCCTCTGGGCGAAGGCGAATCGCGGCCGGGTCGTGGTCTCGACGCACACCATCAACCTTCAAGAGCAGCTCATCGCCAAGGATCTGCCCGAGCTCGCGGCGCAGGCGAAGCTCGAGTTCTCGTCGGTGTTGGTCAAGGGACGCGGCAACTACCTCTGCCAGCGCAAGGCGGCGCAGGTCGAGCAACAGCCGGCGCTGCTGCTGGAGGACGACCTCTCGCGCGAGCTCGCCGACGTTCTGGCATGGGCCAAGAAGACCAGCGACGGCAGTCTCGCCGATCTCCCGACGCGCCCGCACCACCACGTGTGGGAGCAGGTCGTGTCGGAGAGCGACAACTGTCTGCGCGCCCGCTGCCCTTTCTATTCGAAGTGTTTCTTCTACAGCGCCCGACGCCAGGCAGCGGCCGCCGACGTTCTGGTCGTCAACCACCACCTGCTGCTCGCCGACCTGGCGCTGCGCGACGAGACGGACAACCGCACGCAGAATGCCGTCCTGCCGCCGGCCACCCGCGTCGTCATCGACGAAGCGCACCATCTCGAAGACGTCGCCACCGCGCACTTCGGCTACCGCATCAGCCTGACCGCGTTGGAGCGCGTCCTCTCGCGCCTGCAGAGCCGGCGCGATCTGGGCCGCGGCCTGTTGCCCAGCCTCGCGCTGGCGCTCGATGCACTCCCTTCGCACGACGGCTCCGCCACCCGCTGGATCGATGAACGACTGGCACCGCGACGCCAGAGCGTGCAGGTCGACGCCGAGCAGTGCTTTGCGGAGATGACCGAGTCCTATCTCGATCTGGTCGGCGAAGGCGGCGAGCGGCCGCAGAAGTTGCGCCTCACCGAGGCGGTCGAGGACAGTCCGCTGTGGCGCAACTACCGCGAGCGGCTGACGCGCCTCGCCGCCGCGGTCGACGTGATGGCGAGCGAGTGCGGCGCCCTTCTCGAGCTCTTGGAGAGCGCCTTCCCGGAGAAGGTGCCGCAGCAGATCGAGTTCCTCGCCACCGAGCTCAATGCCCAGCGCTCGCGCCTGCGCAGCTTCGCAGCCGGGCTCGAGGCGTTCGCCGGCGATCCGGACGGCACCTGTCGGTGGTTCGAGCTGCGGCGGCGGTTGAACCGCCCGCCCGCCCTCGAGTTGCACGCCGCGCCGATCGACGTAGCGCCGCAGCTCAAGGCGAGCCTGCTCGATCCGTTCGATACCGTCGTCCTGACGTCCGCGACGCTCGCTGTCGATCGCAGCTTCGATCATTTGCGCGGCCGGCTCGGCATCGACCGCATCGACGTGCCCGAGCGGGTGCGCGAGCTGCTCATCGAATCACCCTTCGATTACGAGTCGCAGGCCTGCCTCATCTGCCCTGCCGATCTGCCGGCTCCCGGCAGCGGCGGTTACGAGACGGCGTCGCACGAGGCGATTCAACTCGGGCTGCGCCTGGCCGGCGGCGGCACGTTCGTGCTCCTCACATCGTACGGAGCCCTCGATCGCGCCTACGAAGCGCTGCGGCCGGCGCTCGTTCACGACGGATGGACGGTGCTGCGCCAGGGATCGCACGGCGAGATGTCGCGCGCCGCCCTGCTCGAGCGCTTTCGCGCGGCCTCGAAGGCGGTTCTGTTCGCCACCGATTCCTTCTGGGAGGGAGTCGACGTGCGCGGTGATTCGCTGCGCTGCGTGATCATCACCCGCCTGCCGTTCCGCGTTCCCAGCGAGCCCATCGAGCAAGCCCGCGTCGAGGCGATCGAGCAGCGCGGCGGCAACCCATTCCAGGAGCACTCGATCCCGCAGGCCGTGATCAAATTGAAGCAAGGGTTCGGCCGATTGATCCGCACGCGCAGCGATCGCGGCTGCGTGCTGCTGCTCGACAGCCGCTTGGCCACACGCTCGTACGGCAACGTCTTCCTGCACTCCCTGCCGCCGGCCAAACGGCACATCGGCAAAACGCACGCGGTGTTCGCCCGCATGCGCGAGTTCTTCCAGGAACTGCGCGGCGAGTCTCGCCCGACTGCGCGCTGAGCACCGCACCGCGCAGGGCGGCGTCGGCCACTCAGGATTCGCTGGCGACCGGTGTCTGCGGGATGACCAGAGAGGCGCTGGCGCCGAGGCTCGGATCGAGGCGACTCGCAACCATGAACACCACGATGTTGCGCATCTCTTCGAAGATCGCCTGCAGAGACATCTCCGGGTCGAGCTCGCGTCCGACCACAGCTCCCTGCAACAGGCCGAGCATCACGTTGCCCACTGCGTCGGCACCCGGCACGTCGATGCCGAGCGCGTCGCGAATCCCACCCACAATGGTCTGCCGCGCCCGGAAGAAGATCTCAGCCATCGCCTTGCGGATCTCCGGCTTTTCGTCCGCCACCTCGAGCGTCAGCAACAGCAACAGCTTGAGAATCCAGGGCCGCTCGTCGACCATCGCGCGCATTCCGGCGAGCGCCTGGTCGAGGGCGTCCTCGGGACAGGAGGCGCGCTCGGCGGCGCGGCGGATGTTCTCGATCCAGGCAGAAGCGGCGCGGTCGAGAACTGCCGCGAGAAGTCCCTCTTTATTGCCGAAGTGGTAGTAGATCGCCGTTTTCGCGATCCCGGAGCGCTCGGCAAGGCGATCGACGCCGGTGCCAGCATAACCTCGCTGCGCAAACAGCTCGGCGGCGGCTTCGAGGATTCTCTCGCGCGTCAGATCGCTCTTTTGATATGGGCCGCGCGGCATATCGCGTTCGCCTACAGACCGCGCGCGCGACGGTCAAGTGAGAGGTTCCCCCGAGTTCGACTCGCCCAATCGCTCTGGTCGCTGGCAGCTCGGCTGCGCGTCAACCGGGCCGCGGCCGGTGCATACTCAACGGCGCTCTCTTAGAGGCCCCATTTCAGCCCCAATATTGCGCCTCTAAGGCATCCAAACTGGCTG
>CADEER010000005.1:62113-80492 GCA_902826395.1 uncultured bacterium | reverse complement strand
TTAGAGGCCCCATTTCAGCCCCAATATTGCGCCTCTAAGGCATCCAAACTGGCTGGATATCGGACCTTTTCCGAGTAATTACAGCCACTTCTAGCGGTCAGACCGCCCTGGCTGGGGCGGAGGGGTCAATGCGGGTTTGAGGGGTCGGTGGGTAGCCAGACGTGGAACTTCGATCCGACGCCGACTTCGCTTTCGACGCGCAGTCGACCGCCCAGCATCGCGACCAGGCGGCGGACGATGTAGAGGCCGAGGCCGACGCCGCCGTATTTCCCGGTCGCGGCGGCGTTGGCCTGGCGAAAGGCGTCGAAGACGAAGTGCACGGCTTCGCCTTCGATGCCGATGCCCGTGTCCTCGACCGACAGCTCGATGCCTCCGTCGCGCTGTCGGGCCCGTACGGCGATGCCGCCGCGGTCGGTGAACTTGAGCGCGTTTGCGATCAGGTTTTTGAGCAGGACGCGAAGCTTGCCTAGATCCGTCGTCAACGCCGGCAGATCGGACGCCACCTCCCACGTCAGCGTCAGATCATCGCGCACGCCCCAGGCGCGCGTGTCCGCTTCGAGCTCGGCGAGCAAGTCGCCGACCGATACCGGTCGGGTCTCGAGCGACACGCGTCCGCCGTCGACACCCGGCAGGTCGAGGGTCGCCGCGATGACTTCGAGCAGACCGCGCGCCCGATCGCCGACACGCCGCAGGATGCGGCGCTGCTCCTCTTCGAGCGGACCGAATGCCTCCTCGACGAGCAGGTCGGCGTAACCGATCACCGTATTGAGCGGCGTGCGCAGCTCGTGCGAAACGGTGCGCACGAACTCGGTCTTGACCGCATCGGTGCGCCGCAGTTGGGCGACGGCGCGCCAGCGTTCGACGGCCATCGCCGCACCGCCGGCGAGCTGCTCGATCACCGCGCGCTCGGCTGCTGAGAACGGCCGCTCGACACGCGCGATCAGTTGAGCACCAGCGCCGCCATCGCCGCCCGCCAGCCTCGTCCAGACGCGGTGTGCGCCCGCCGGCACGCCGAGGGCCTGCTCGGCCGCCGCAAGCGCGGTCGCACTCTCGCCGCACATCGAATCCAGATCGGCCGGCTCCAGTCGCACTTCGTCGCGCGCCGCCCCGCCGCCGATGCCGATCGCGACGAGCTGCCCGGCGCGGTCGGGGGCAAGCAGCACGACGTGAGTGGCATCGAACGAGCGAGCCAATCGATCGCAGTACTCGTCAAAGCCAGCGCCGTCCGTGAGCGATGCCACGAGACACGCGGCGACGCGGTTTATGCCGAAGCCATCGTCATCCGTCGCCAACTCGCGTCGCAGGGCTTGCGGCAGCGACGCGACCTCGGCAGCACAGAGCCAATCGCGAGCGCCGAGCCGGATCGCGTCGAGCGCGGCGCCGCCGCCTGCGCTCGACGCGACGACGATGGTCGGCACTCTCGTCGCCAGGCGCGTCAGCGTCTGCTGCGTCGCGCGCCCCGCGATCATCACGACAGCCCGCAAGTCGTAGGGCAATGCCGCTGCGTCCGGCGCAACACGCACATCGAGACATTCGCCGGCCGGCCCAGAGAGATCCGCCGTATCCAGCGCCGCGATGACCGCTTGTCGCAGCGGCGAGTCGGCACCGATCACCAGGATCGTGCCCCTTTGTCGCGCAGACTGTTCCCCCCTGCGCGCGTCTCGCTCCGGTCGCCCTCGCTTCCCCATCACCAGCCCAGCTTCCGAGGCGGATTGTCGCGCAGAATCGGCGCGCCCGCCACTGCAAACCCGGCGGTTCGCAGGTCTTCTTCCCCAGGGCGGTGCTGCGCATCGCCGACGCCTGTGCTACGAACGCCGGGTGCAAAATCAGCTCGTCTTCGTCATCGGGTCGCCCCGGTCCGGCTCGACTCTGCTCGCGCGCATGATCGGTTCCCACTCCGCCATTCTCGGCCGCCCGGAGCCGCATCTGCTCACTCCCCTGGCCCATCTCGGCTACTACGACAAGGTCGATAAGGCCCCGTACGACGCCGTCCTCGCCGCCGAATCGGTGCGCGAGTTCGTCGCCGATCTGCCCGGCGGCGAAGCCGACTACATCGCCGCCTGCCGCGCCTACACGGACCTCCTGTACGGCCGCATGCTCGAAACCGCGCCGGGGAAGTCGTTGTTCCTCGACAAGACTCCCGCCTACGCGCTGGTGCTCGACTTCATCGAGCGCATCTATCCGCAGGCGCGCTACGTCGTGCTGACCCGCCATCCGCTGGCGGTCTTCTCGTCCTTCGCGGAGTCCTTCTTCAACGGCGACTACGAGGCGGCGCACGCCTACAATCCGATCCTCGAGCGCTACGTACCCGCGATCGCCCGCTTCCTGCGCAGCGCAAGGGCGCCGTTCCACCACGTCGTCTACGAGGACATGGTCTCCGATCCGGCCTCGCACCTGGCACGCATCTTCGAGTTCATCGGCGTAGCGAACGAGCCCGATGCGGTGAACTACGGAAAGAGCGCCCCGGTCGCCAAAGGCCTCGGCGATCCGATCGGCGTCGCCAAACACGATCGCCCTTCGACCGAATCGATCGAAAAATGGGCCGCCGAAATCGCCGCCCAGCCGGCGCGTCTCGAGCTCTGTCGCCGCATGATCGAGGGCCTGTCGCCCGACGATCTCGCTACCTGGGGTCATCCGCTCGGCGATGCGTTCTGGGCGCCCCTCGAACGCGCCGCTGGCGCCGCCGTCGCGCCGGCGAAGAAATCCTTCGACCGCTACCGCCTGCAGCGCGCCGCAATCATCCGCGGCCGCGCGCTGGTCCGGAAGAGCCCGCGCCTGCGCGGGCTTCTCGGCAAAGCGAAGTTGGCGGCCGACGTCCTGCTGCGCGAGTAGGACATAAAGGACTGCAAGGACGACAAGGACTTCTGCCTTCGGTCCTTGTTGTCCTTGCAGTCCTTTATGTCCCCTCGCCTCCCCGCATTGCCTCGTCCAGCAGTTCGAGAGGGTGAGCCACTCGCACCGCGCTGCCGCGGCGGCGCAACTCGGCGGCGATCTGCAGTGCGCAGCCGGGGTTGGCGACGGCCACGCTGTCGACGCCGGTGGCGATGATGTTGTCGACCTTGCGGCGGCCGAGTGCCGCCGCCATGTCGGGCTCGGTGAGGTTGTAGCTGCCGGCGCTGCCGCAGCACAGGTCCGACTCGGCCAGCTCGATCAGCTCCAACCCAGGCAGCGCCGCCAACAGCCGGCGAGGCGGCTGCCGAACGCCCTGCGCGTGCGCCAGATGGCAGGCGTCGTGATACGTCACCCGCTGCGCCCGCGCGCCCAGCGGCGGACAGCGGTCCAAGAGCTCGTCCGCAACTTCAGTGGCGTCTCGAACTCGCGCGGCGAGCGCCGCCGCGCGCTCGGCGTAGCGCGGGTCGTCTCGCAGGAGGGCGCCGTATTCGCGCATCGCTGCGCCACAGCCGGCCGCGGTGACGACGACGGCATCCGGCACGGCGCCCGACGAGAACGCATCGACGTTGGTCCGCGCCAGGCGGCGCGCTCCCTCCAGATCCCCTGCGTGGAGATGCAGCGCCCCGCAACACGTCTGATCGGCCGGAATGTCGACGGCGGCACCGCAACGGTTGAGCACACGCTGTGCGGCGCTGTTGACGCCGCCCTGCAGCACCCCGGACACGCATCCCTCGAGCAGCGCGACACGCATCACCGCCACGCCGTCGGCTGCCGTCGAGCGCAGCGCCGACGTGGGCTGCACCTCGGGCATCAGCCGCGCCGACGGAATGAGCGCCGTGACGATGCGCCACAGCCCGAGCGCCTGTAACAGGCGCACCAGACCAGCGACGGCTCGCAGTCGTCGCGGATGCGGGAAGAGCTCGATCAGGAGGCGACGGCGCAGGCGATCGCCCAGCGGACGCCGCCACTGCGTTTCGACGGCGGCACGGCCGGCTTCGAGAATCCTTCCGTACTCGACCCCCGACGGGCACGCGGTCTCGCAAGCGCGACAGCCGAGACAGAGATCGAGGTGTCGCACGACGTCCGCCGACAACGGCAGCGATCCTTCGGATACCGCGCCGACCAGGTGGATACGGCCACGCGGCGAATCCATCTCGGTGCCGAGCTGAAGATAGGTCGGGCACGCATCGAGGCAGAGCCCGCAGTGCACGCACTGACGGAGAAGCGCGGCGTCGATCATCAGATACCGCCCACGAATCTGCCCGGGCTGAAGATGCCGTCCGGGTCGAACACTCGCTTGACGCCGCGCATGAGCCTCACCGCGGCGCCGCTCATCCCCCAAGCTTCGACGCGTGCGCGCAGCCCGTCGGGAATCGCCTCGTACACGACCCAGCCGCCTTCGACGCGCACCGTCATCCGCAACCACTCGGCGAACAGCGCCGCTCGCTCGCCGTCGCCGGCAATCTGACAGCGGGCCACGCCGGCCGCCGCATGTGCCGCCGTCTCCACTACCAGCCCCCTCCCCACCGCTTCGGCCTCGACTCGCGCCAGGAGCGCCGGCAATCGAGCCGGCAACACGGCGAAGCGGCCGACCAGCGCGTCGTCGTTCATCGGCAAGGCGGAGTTGCGCACCGCCATCGCGATCGACGCCGCACGCGCTGCCTCACACGGCGCCAGGGCGTGCCCGCGCAACCGCTCGCTCTCGGCGTCGACCTCTGCCTGCGAGCCCGCGACGCCGACCACCAGCGCCGCGGCACCGTCGATGCCGATCGCCTCGCAGGCGCCCTCGCTGAGCGCATCGGCAAAGGCGACTGCCCCGGCACTGCAATCGATCGCCAGCGCCAGTTGCACCGCCGCCGCGACACCGGCGCAGCGGCCGAGATACAGCGCCTCTGCGGCCGGCCGCGGCCTCGTCTTGAAAGTCGCCGAGGTGATTACGCCGAGAGTGCCAAACGAGCCACACAGCAGCTTCGGCACATCGTAGCCGGCGACATTCTTCACCACTCGCCCGCCGCCGCGCACCACCTCGGCGCTGCCGTTCACCAACTCGATGCCGAGCAGGAAGTCGCGCACCTTGCCGTGCGAGTGGCGCAGCGGCCCGCAGGCGTCAGCGGCGATCAAGCCGCCGATCGTCGTCTCGCCCCCCACGGCAGGGTCGAGCGGCAGCCACTGACCGCTGCGGCCGAGCTCCTCGTTGAGTTGCTCGAGAGTAACCCCGGCCTGCACGGTGACAGTGAGATCCTCGGCGACATGCCGCTCGATGGCATCGAGGTGGTCGGTGGTCACTGCGATGTCGTAGCGCCGCGGGCGATTGCCGATGCCGAGACGCGCGCCCTTGCCGGCGCCAATCACAGCGAGTCCATCCGCTCGCGCCGCCGCGATCACCGACGCCACCTCGGCCGTCGTGCGCGGTCGCA
Organism: uncultured bacterium; assembly: GCA_902826395.1. Classification (GTDB taxonomy): domain Bacteria; phylum Desulfobacterota; class Binatia; order HRBIN30; family CADEER01; genus CADEER01. The sequence continues at coordinate 75,183 of CADEER010000005.1, read as the reverse complement.
CGACCATCGCCGGCACCGCGCCGCCGGCGGCATAGCGCCACGCGGCTCCCGGCGCTCCGTCCGCGGCGACCCCACCGATGCTGCGCGCCGTATCGCCGCTCACTTGGGCGTCGCTCACAGCGGCACCTGGCGGCGCGGCATGCCAACCTTGACCGTTTCGACACAAGCGCCGGGCGTCGGGAAGATCTTGCCCGGGTTGCAGCGCCGCTGCGCGTCGAAGACCAGGCGCAACTCGCTCATCACGCGCAGATCGACGGGCGAGAAGAGGAGCGGCATCTGCTCGATCTTCTCGACACCGATACCGTGCTCGCCGGTGACGCTGCCACCGAGCTCGACGCAGGCTTCGAGGATCTCCTTCCCCGCCGCCAGCACTCTGGACACCTCGTCGGCGTCGCGCTCGTCGAACAGCATGATCGGGTGGATGTTGCCGTCGCCGGCATGGAAGACGTTGGCAATGCGCAGCCGATAGCGCTCCGCCGCCGCGGCGATGCGGCGCAGGATCTCGGGCACGCTGCCGCGCGGTACGACTCCGTCTTGCGTGCAGTAGTTGGGGGCCAGCCGCCCGACCGCGCCGAAGGCCCGCTTGCGGCTCTTCCACAGCGCGGCTCGTTCGGCCTCGTCGCGGGCCACCCTCACTTCGCTGGCCCGCGCCGTCTGGCAAATGGCACGGACCGCATCGACCTGCTCGCCGAGACCCACTTCCAGGCCGTCCAGCTCGACGATCAGGACGGCGCCGGCATCGGGGGGAAAACCGAAGCCATATGCCGCCTCTACTGCTTCGACGATCATCCGATCCATGAGCTCGAGAGCCGCCGGTAGGATACCCGCTGCGATGATCGCCGAGACGGCCCGGCAGGCGTCGTCGACGTCGCGGAACATGCCGAGCAGGGTTCGCACCGCCTGCGGCGTCCGCACCAGCCGAAGGGTGGCCGCGGTCACGATGCCGAAGGTGCCCTCGGCGCCGATCGCGAGGCCGCGCAGGTCGTAGCCGGGCACGTCGTCGACCTCGCCGCCGAGCTCGACGACCTCGCCGTCGGGCAACACCAGCTCGAGACCGAGCACGTGGTTGGTGGTGACGCCGTACTTCAGCGTGTGTGGGCCACCCGAGTTCTCGGCGACGTTGCCGCCGATCGTGCACGCCGACTGGCTGGAGGGATCCGGCGCGTAGAACAGGCCGTGCGCCGCGGCGGCGCGCGTCACGTGCAGATTGACCACTCCGGCTTCGGCGACGACGCGCCGGTTTTCGAAATCGACCGAGCGGATGGCGCGCATGCGGCTGGTGCCGATCATCACCGGAGCATCCAGCGGCAAACAGCCGCCGCTCAGACCCGTGCCGGCGCCGCGCGGTACGAAGCAGAGGCCGGAGGCGGCGACCTTGCGAACGACGGCAACCATTTCGTCGCGGCTGCCCGGCAACACCACGACATCGGGTGCACTGCGCGCCAGAGTGAAGCCATCGCATTCGTAGACGCGTGTGGACGCCTCATCGGCAACGACCGCAGCGGCGCCGACGATGGCGCGCAGCTCGTCGATGAGCTCCGGCGAAACACGAGGAGAGGACACCGGGCGGAGTCTACGTTCGCCGATCACCGCCCGGCAAGGTGGGGCGCAGTTGCAATCGGCCGGGTTGGCGTACAGGTTACCCCCCATGGCCCAAGCTCGTCGTACGCGTGTGTTGATGGGGCCAGGCCCGAGCAACGTCCATCCGCGCGTACTCAAGGCTCTGTCGCAGCCACTGATCGGCCACCTCGACCCGCTCTTCCTGGAGCTCATGGAAGAGATCCAGGGGCTGTTGCGCTACGCGTTCCGCACCGCCAACCGACTCACCATCCCCATCTCGGCCACCGGCAGCGCCGGAATGGAAGCATGCCTCGTCAACCTCCTCGAGCCTGGCGATGTGGTGGTGATCGGCGCCAACGGCGCCTTCGGCAACCGCATGTTGGAGATCGCCCGCCGCTGCCGGGCGCACCCGATCGCCGTCGAAGCGCCATGGGGCAACATCGTCGAGCCGTCCGCCATCCTCGCCGCGGTGGCGGCTCAGCCGCGCGTCAAAGCCGTGTGCCTCGTACACGCCGAGACTTCGACAGGCGCCTGGCAACCAACCGAAGAAGTCGGGGCGGCACTGGCGCCGACCGATACACTGTTCATCGTCGACGCCGTGACCTCGCTGGCCGGAGTTCCTCTCGAGGTCGACGCATGGTCGATCGACGCCTGCTACAGCGGCACGCAGAAGTGCCTGAGCTGCCCACCCGGATTGTCGCCGCTCACCTTCAGCGACAAAGCCGTCGCCGCCCTCCGCGCCCGCCGCGAGCCGGTGCAAAGCTGGTATCTCGACCTGACGATGATCGAGAAGTACTGGGGCAACGAACGCGCCTACCATCACACCGCGCCCATTTCGATGAACTACGCTCTCGCCGAAGCGCTGCGTCTGGTGCGCGAGGAAGGGCTCGAGGCGCGCTGGCGCCGGCACATGCGCCACCACGAAGCGCTGCATGCCGGCCTCACCGCGATCGGGCTTCACCTCGCCGCTCAGGAAGGACATCGCCTTCCGATGCTCAACAGCGTCTCGATTCCGGCCGGCATCGACGACGTCGACGTGCGTAACGCGCTTTTGCAGGAGTACGACCTGGAGATCGGTGGCGGACTCGGCCCGCTCAAGGGCAAGGTGTGGCGGATCGGCCTGATGGGCGAGTCGAGCACGCCGGCCAACGTGCTTCTGGTCCTCACCGCGCTGGAGCGCGCCCTGCGCGAGCGCGGTCTTGCGGTAGATCCAGGCGCGGCAGTCAGCGCGGCGGCCGCGGCGCTCGACAACCAGTAACCGGCGCCGAGAGCCGCGCATCGTGAACGAAAAAAAAGGCCACCTCGCGGTGGCCTTTTTGCATTGCCTGGCTGTCGTTGATCGCTACGTACTGAGCTCTCGGATGGCCGCGCTCGCTTCCTTGCCGTCGAAGCGACCGCTGTAGCGCTTGCGCAACTCCGCCATCAGCGGGCCGATCTCCGCCGTGCCGAGCTCGGCCGCGATCGTGCGGACGACGGCGGTGAGCTCGTCGCGGGAGAGCTGCTGCGGCAGATACGCCTCGAGGATCTCCTTTTCGGCCTGGGCATCGGCCGCGATCTCGGGGCGGTTGCCCTTGGTGGCGAACTCGATGACGTCGGATCGCTTCTTCGATTCCTTGCGCACGATGGCGATCAGCTCGGCTTCGTCCAGCGTTTGCACGCGCTTCTCCACCTTCAGATTCTTCGCCACGGCGATGATGCCGCGCACGATGTCGATGCGCCGCTGGTCGCGGGCGCGCATCGCATCGCGGAGATCGCTCTGCAGGGATTCCTCGGTCATCGCTCAGCCGTTGCTCGAGAAGATGCGCCGCGCGATGGCGCGGACGTCCTGCGCATCGACGCGGCCGTCGCCGTTGGCGTCGGCGCCTGCGACGCCATCGAAGGTGCCGCGCTCCACTTCCTCGACGTCGAGGCCGTCGCCGTCGATCGCCTCGGCAGCCAGTGCCGCCACATCGGCGGCGGTAATCACCCCGTCGTCGTTTGCGTCGCCGCGATTCGCGGCAACTCCGGCAGGGTTGTCACCCAGGATGTCGCAGCCGGGGTCGCGGGCACAGTTGAGCAGGATGGTGACGTTGTTCGCACTGGCGTCGGTGTTGCCGACGACCATGTCGTAGCGGCCGTCGCCATCGAAATCGCCCGCCGCGATCGCCTCCGGCATGCGGCTCACGACGTCCGGATTGCGAGCCTGGAACGTGCCGTTGGCAACCCCTGCGGTGCCGCGGAAAAGGAAGGTCTTGGCCACGTTGGCGGTCTGGTTAACGGCGCCGAGGTCGACGATCTGGTCTCCCGAGAAGTCACGCGAGACCACCGCCGTCACCAGCAGACCGGCCTGGATGTTGCGGAAGCCGTTGGTGGCAATGTTGGCGGCGTCGAAGGTGCCATCGCAGCGGCCGAAGAACAGCCGAATCGACGCGGACGAACCCGCAGAGCGCGCGTTGCTGACCGCGAAATCGTCGCGCCCGTCGGAGTTGAAGTCCGCCACCGTCAGCGAGTCCGGCAACTCGCCCACCAGTTGGGGAGACAGCTCGTTCGAAATGGTGAAGGTGCCGTCGCCGTCGCTGGTCAAGATCGCAACCGTATTGAGCGCGTTGTTGGCCGTCACCAGGTCGTCATCGCCGTCGCAGTTCGCATCGATGGTCTGGAGATCGATCGGCGCGGCGCGGCCGCCCGTCAGAGTCGCGCCGGTGAGCTGCGCTGAGAGAAAGGTTCGATCCGTGGTGTTCTGCCGGCGCACCGCAATCTGTCCGGAATCGACCAGGGCCGTTGCCAGGTCGATGCGGCCATCGCCGTTGAAGTCACCGGTCGCAACGGGCGCCGGCTGATCGCCGACGGCCAGGCGGCTGCCGGGCACCAGACTGCCGTCGGCCTGGCCCAGGAACAGCACCAGCTCGCCGTTGTCGAAGTCGGAGGCGACGACATCGAGCCTCGAATCCTGGTTGATGTCGGCGACCGCGAGGCCGCGCAACGGGTCGGGCGATGCCGGCACCGTGATGCGGTCGCCGATGCCATCGGGCCCCAACGAGGGGAATACGAACAGCTCGCCGCCCTCGGTCACGCCGACAACGTCGGCATAACCGTTGTCGTCGAGATCGGCGACGCGCAGATCGGTCGGAGCGCCTTCGACCCGCAGATCCTCGGCCGCCAGGAAAGTGCCGTCGTCGCGGCCGCGCAGCACCGCCGCGGTGGCGCCCAGATCCCCTTCCGAAACGACGACGATGTCCAGCCGGCCGTCCTCGTCGAAATCGCCGAAGCCAATGCGGCGCGGCTCGGCGTCGGCGACATAGGTACGCGCCGGCGCGAAACCACCGTTGCCGTTGCCCGCCAGCACAGAGGCATCCTGACTGCGGCTGTTGGCGCTGACGATGTCGAGATCGCCGTCGCCGTTCACGTCCTCGACCGCCACCCGAATCGGCGCCGTGCCGACCAGATGCGACTGGCCGGTGCCGAACGTACCGTCGCCGTTGCCCAGCCGCACTTCGACGCGGTCGGTGTTGCTCAGCGCCCCGACCATGTCGAGGTCGTCATCCCCATCGAGAAACGCCAGCGCGAAGTACTGCACTCCCGGTACGGCTTGGCGACTCGGGATGTCGAACCTGCCGTCGCCCTCGCCGAGAAAGACGGAGATGCTCTCCGAGACGCGATTGAGTGCCAGGATGTCGAGGATCTCGTCTTTGTTGATGTCGGCGAGCACGACCTGGCTCGTCCCGAGCTCGCCGCGCAGGTCTTGTTGGCCGTCGGTCGCCTCGTGGTCGACGCGCACGAAGGTGAAGTCGCCGTTGCTCAGCATCACGGAGATCGTGCCTTCGGAACCCTCCGACTCCTCGTTTGCGGTGACGACGTCCAGGTTGCCGTCGCCGTCCAGATCGCCTGAGTCGAGGTCGACCGGCGCGCCACCGACCGCCATCGTCGGACCCGGCTCCTCGAAGAAATCGGGGCGCGTCCCACGGCCGGGAAGCACGACTAGCGTCGCCTCGTTGGTGTTGACGACCGCCACATCCAGAATCTCGTCGCCGTCGAAGTCGGCTGCATCGAGATCTCCCGGCAGCCCACCGACGTCGACAGCCGACTGCCGCACCTCGACGAACGTCGCATCCCCGAATCCGATCACCGGAGTCACGGTATTCTGGATGCCGCCCGTGCTGGTCACCACGAGGTCGAGCAGGCCGTCTCCGTCGAGATCGAGTACCTCTAGTGCAGTCGGCCGGCTGCCGACCTGAGACAGCGGCGCGGAACGGAAAACGCCGCTCTGCGCATGTACCGTGCCGCTCAAAGCGAGAATCGCCGACAGAGCAACACAGAACGCAAACGAAACTCGATGGGCCATCGCCACCCCTCCACGGTTGCCCGGGCGCCTGCGCCTCGGGCTGCAAAGTCTATTGTTCGTCAGAAGCCAGCCGCGAAGGCCACGTGAGACCGGCCGCATGCGGCTCTGCCTCTGGATTGCCTTCGAAATCTCGCGACCTTCGCGGTTTGAATCCTTCCCGGTTGCTCGGCGACTCGCCGCGCTGCCGGGCCGCCCGAAGAAACTAGCCGACACCCGCTCCCAAGCGCTCCCAGCGGACGCTGCCGCCGCTCTTTCTCTGAGACCAATAGATGAGAAAAACTCGCCCTTTGATGCCAGAAATCTCGACCGGACCCCAATCGCGGCTGTCGATGCTCTGGTCGCGGTTGTCTCCTAGCACAAAGGCGCGGCCCGGCGGTACCCGGACCGGGCGAAAATCCCGCTGCTCACGGGACGGCAGCGCCTCCGCCACCATCGCCCGCGGGCGCCCGTCGACGATCAGCTCACCACCGCGCATCTCGACGATTTCGCCCGCGACCGCCGCGACGCGCTTGACGAAGTAACTGCCCGGCTCGGATGGGCGTTCGAGGACCACGATGTCGCCCACATCCGGCTCGCCCCCGTGCCAAAGCCAACCTGCCGAGAACGGCGCCGGCACTCCGTAGCTCAGCCGCCAGACGAGAATGTGATCGCCGACCTGCAGGGTCGGCAGCATCGACCCCGACGGCACCTTGAATCCCTGCACCACGCAACCGCGCAGCAACAGAGCCAACAACAGCGCCGTCGCCAGGGATGTCGCGTAGGGTCTCACGCGCCCACGCCCCTCGCCCCTCGTCTCAGTCTTCGCCGACGCGCAGGACCGCCAGGAACGCCTCTTGCGGGATATCGACCGAGCCGACCTGCTTCATCCGCCGCTTGCCCTCTTTCTGCCGCTCGAGGAGCTTGCGCTTGCGCGAAATATCACCGCCGTAGCACTTGGCGGTGACGTTCTTGCGCAGCGCCTTGACCGTCTTGCGGGCGATCACCTTGCTGCCGATCGACGCCTGCAACACGACCTCGAACATCTGGCGCGGGATCAGCTCCTGCATCTTGGTGACGACGTCGCGTCCGCGCGCGTAGGCGCGGTCGCGGTGCACGATCATCGACAGAGCATCCACCGGATCGCCGTTGACCAGCAAGTCGAGCTGCACGAGATCGCCGGGGCGCAGGTCGAGGAACTCGTAGTCGAGCGAGGCATAGCCTTTCGAGGCCGACTTGAGGCGATCGTAGAAATCCAGGACGACCTCGTTCAGCGGCAGCTCGTACTCGACCGCCGCACGCCCCATGCCGAGAAATCGGAGATTGCGCTGCCGCCCCCGCTTTTCTTCGCAGAGCGCGAAGATGCTGCCGAGATGGGCTTCGGGCACGTGGATGGTCGCGAGGATGAACGGTTCCTCGATCATCTCGATGTCGCCGCTCGGCGGCAGCTTGGTGGGGCTGTCGACGAGGAACACATCGCCCTGCACGGTGGTGACGCGATATTCGACGGTCGGAGCCGTGGCGATCAAGGCGAGGTCGAACTCCCGTTCGAGGCGCTCGCGCACGATGTCCATGTGCAGGAGTCCGAGGAAACCGCAGCGGAAGCCAAACCCCAGCGCCACCGAGCTCTCCGCCTCGTAGCTGAACGACGAGTCGTTGAGCCGCAGCTTTTCCATCGCGTCGCGCAACGGTTCGTACTGCGTCGAGTCGGTCGGGTACAGACCGCTGAAGACCATCGGCTTGACCGCCTTGTACCCCTCCAGCGCCTGCGCCGTCGGGCGATCGGCCTCGGTCACCGTGTCGCCGATCTTGGCGTCCTGGATCTCCTTGATGCTGGCGCTGAAGAAGCCCACCTCACCGGGTCCGAGACCCTTCACGACCAGCGGCCGCGGTGAGAAGATGCCCACCTGCGTGACCTGGAAGCGCTTGCCGCTGGCCATCAGGAGAATCGGCAGCCCGGGACGGATCTCGCCGTCGAAGACACGGATGACCGCGACGACGCCGTGATACGGGTCGAACCAGCTGTCGAAGACGAGGGCACGCAACGGCGCCGCGGCATCGCCCTTCGGCGCGGGGACGGTGCGTACGATCCCCTCCAGCACCTCGCTGATGCCGATCCCCTGCTTGGCGCTGGTGAGGACCGCCTCCGAGGCGTCGAGACCGATGATCTCCTCGATCTCAGCGCGAACCCGCTCCGGATCGGCGCTCGGCAGATCGATCTTGTTGATCACCGGCAGGATCTCGAGATTGCTGTCCAACGCGAGATACACGTTGGCCAGAGTCTGCGCCTCGACGCCCTGCGATGCGTCGACCACCAGGACGGCCCCCTCGCACGCCGACAGGCTGCGCGACACTTCGTACGTGAAGTCGACGTGGCCGGGGGTGTCGATCAGGTTGAGGACGTACTCGCGGCCGTCCTGGGCCTTGTACAGCAAGCGGACCGGGCTGGCCTTGATGGTGATGCCGCGCTCGCGCTCGAGGTCCATGCTGTCGAGCATCTGTGCCTGGCGATCGCGCTCGCTCACCGTCCCGGTGATCTCGATCAGGCGATCGGCAAGCGTCGACTTGCCGTGGTCGATGTGCGCGATGATCGAGAAGTTCCGGATTTCCGCTACCATTCGCAGGGGTCACGCGCGCTGCGCAACGCCTCCCCCCTCACTCGCGAACAAATTCCGGAAGTAGTCGATGGTCTGGCGCAGCCCTTCGTCCAGGCCTACCTGCGGCTCCCAACCCAGCAACCGCCGCGCCTTGCTGATGTCGGGCTGCCTGGTTTTCGGATCGTCCTGCGTGCGCTCGTCCTCCGGCTTGACGAAATCGATCTTGGAGGTCGAGCCCGATAGCTCGACGACGCGATGGGCGAACTCGAGAATCGTCATCTCGCGCGGGTTTCCGAGGTTGACCGGCTCGTGGTGACCCGACTTCACCAGGCGCAACATTCCCTCGACGAGATCGCTGACGAAGCAGAAGCTGCGCGTCCGACCGCCGTCGTCGTACACCGTCAACGGATCGCCGCGCAGCGCCTGCGCGACGAAGTTGGTCACGACGCGCCCGTCGTCGGCACGCATCCGCGGGCCGTATGTATTGAAGATGCGGCAGATCGAGTTCGGCATGTGGTGATTGCGCTGGTAGGCCATGGTCATGGCCTCCGCGAATCGCTTCGACTCGTCGTACACACCGCGCGGGCCAACCGGGTTGACGTTGCCCCAATACTCCTCGGGCTGCGGATGCACGGTCGGATCGCCGTAGACTTCCGACGTCGACGCGAGCAGGAAGCGCGACCCTTTGGCGCGCGCCAGACCGAGTGCCTTGTGGGTGCCGATGGCGCCGACCTTCAGAGTCGGGATCGGCATGCGCAGATAGTCGACCGGGCTCGGCAGCGACGCCAGATGAAAGATGATGTCGAGCGGGCCTTCGACGTGGATGTAGTCGGTGACGTCGTACTTGAGGAATCGGAAGTTCGCGTTCCCCATCAAGTGGGCAATGTTGCGGGGATGCCCGGTCGAAAGATTGTCGAGCGCGATGACCTCGTTGCCGTCGGCAATCAGACGATCGGCGAGGTGCGAGCCGATGAAACCGGCGCCGCCGGTAATGAGCACCCTCCCCATCACTCGCCCCCTACCGGCTGTCGCCCGACCGCGACGTATCGGAAACCCATGCTCGCCATGTCGTCACGGTCGTACAGGTTCCGCCCATCGATGACGAGTGGGGTACCGAGCAGCTCGCGGATGCGCGCGAAGTCCGGCTGTTTGAATTCGGGCCATTCGGTGACGATGAGCAGCGCCGCGGCGCCGCGCAGCGCATCGTATGCCGAATCGAAGTAGTCGATCCGCTCGCCGAAGATGCGTCGCGCCACCGGCATCGCCACCGGATCGTGCGCCGCCACCGTAGCGCCGGCGGCGAGCAGCGCGTCGATCAACACGACCGACGGCGCCTCGCGCATGTCGTCGGTCTTCGGCTTGAACGACAATCCCCACACCGCAAGCCGCGTTCCGGTCAGGTCGTCCGCTACGAAGCGGCGCGCCTTGTCGAAAAGCCAGCCCTTCTGTCGATTGTTGACGTCGTCGACCGCGCGCAGGATGCGCGCCTCGAGGGAGTGCCCTTCGGCGACCTTGATCAACGCCTTCACGTCCTTCGGAAAGCACGATCCGCCGTAGCCGACACCCGGAAACAGAAACGCCGAGCCGAGGCGCTCGTCGAGGCCGACGCCGCGACGAACGTCCTCCACGTCGCTCGACGTGGCCTCGCAGAGATTGGCGATCTCGTTCATCAGAGAGATGCGCGCCGCCAGCATCGCGTTCGCCGCGTACTTCGTCATCTCGGCGCTCTCCGGCGACATACGCAGGATGGGTTTGCCGGTGCGGACGAACGGCTTGTAGAGCTGCTCCATCGCTTTCCAGGCCCGTTCCGAGCGGCAGCCGATGACGACGCGATCGGGCTTCTGGAAGTCGTCGATCGCCGCTCCCTCCTTGAGGAACTCGGGGTTCGAAACGACGTCGAATGGGTGATTCGTCGCGGCGCCGACGATCTTCTCGACGCGCGCCGCCGTGCCGACAGGCACGGTGCTCTTGTCGACGACGATGCGATAGCCGTCCATCGCCGCGCCGATCCCCTTGGCAACGGCCATCACCGCGCTCAGGTCGGCCTCGCCGTCCTTCCCCTCGGGCGTTCCGACGGCGATGAAGCAGATGTCGGAACGGCGCACCGCGTCGGCGAGATCGGTCTGGAAGGTCAATCGGCCCTGAGCGACGTTGCGGCGGATGAGCTCTTCGAGGCCCGGCTCGTAGATCGGCACCTCGCCGCGCCGCAGCGCTGCGATCTTCGCCTCGTCGACGTCGACGCAGATGACGTCGTTGCCGCTCTCGGCGAAACACGTCCCGGCGACCAAGCCGACATATCCAGTACCAACGACAGATAACTTCAAAACGACCTCCTGAGCGAAAATCGAGAGTCGAGCACCGGGACCGATCGAGTCCCGCCGCCGAGACTCACTCCTCGATCCCCGCTCCTGCGTTCAACACCGTTTCGACCCGATACACGGGCTTTCCCTGCGACTCGTGGTAGGTGCGCACCATGATCTCGCCGAGCAGTCCCATGGTCACGAACTGCAGTCCCATGATGGTGAGTAGAATGCCGAGCAGCACCAGCGGTCGATCACCGATCGGATGACCGAAATACAGGCGCTCGATCCCCAACCAGCCGACGATCAACAGTCCGAGAAAAGTCGACACGAGCCCCACCAGTCCGAAGACGTGGATCGGCCGCGTTGCATAGCTCGAGAGAAACTTGACCGTCGCGAGATCGAGGAGAACCCGCACCGTGCGCGAGATTCCGTACTTCGACGTGCCGGCAACGCGCGGCCGATGATTGACGCGCATCTCCACGACACGACCGCCGAGGTCATCGACCAAAGCTGGGATGAAGCGGTGCATCTCGCCGTACAAGCGCAGCGAGCGGGCGAGATCGCCGCGCAGCACCTTCAGTGTGCAGCCGTAATCGTGCAGGCGCACTCCCGTGATCCACCCGATCACCGCGTTGGCGATCTTCGACGGCAGCTTGCGCGACAGCCAGGCGTCCTTGCGATCGAACCGCCACCCCGCCACCAGATCAAAGCCCTCCGCCCGTTTCGCCAGCATGCGCGGAATGTCGGCCGGGTCGTTCTGTCGATCGCCGTCGAGCAGCGCCACGTCATCGCCGTTCGATCGCGCGATGCCCGCCGCCAGTGCCGCCGTCTGCCCGTAGTTGCGGCTCAGCTTGACGACGCGCAGGCGGGGGTTCGCCGCGGCGAGAGACTCGAGCTCGCCGAACGTCCCGTCCCGGCTGCCGTCGTCGACGAAGATGACCTCGTACTCGCCTCCCCACCCGTCGAGGCTGTCGAAGATCTCGGCCGCGAGGGCGCGCACATTGGGCTCCTCGTTGAAGACCGGGACGACGACCGAAAGGCTCATCAGGTCCTAGCGAGGAATGTCGGTCAGCGACACGAAGAGCTTGTAGCGCTCTTCGATCATCTCCCGGGTCAGTCCGAGAAGCCGCTTCGGACCGAAGTCCTCGACCACGAACGAGCCCATCACGCTGCCGTAGACGATCGCCCGCCGCAGCCCCTGCGGGGTCATGTCACCCGAGCGAGCCAGCTCACCCATCACGCCGCCTGCAAAACAATCGCCGGCGCCGGTCGGATCGCGGACCTCCTCGAGCGGATATGCCGGCACGGCGAAGATCGTATTCGGCGAGAACTCGATGACGCCGTACTCGCCGCGCTTGATCAGCACCGAGCGCGGACCGCCGTCGAGGATCTTCCCCGCCGCCTTTACGACGTTGCGCTCGCCGGTCAGCAGCTCCGCCTCCTCGTCGTTGATGATGAGCATGTCGACACGCCGCAGCAGCGGCTCGAGCACGGCGCGCGACTCCTGGATCCAGTGGTTCATCGTGTCGCAGCCGATCAATCGCGGCCCACGCAACTGATCGAGCACGCGCGATTGCAGCGCCGGGTCGATGTTGGCGAGGAACGCGTACTCCGAGTCGCGATACGACTCGGGGATCTTCGGGTCGAAGTCCGCGAACACACCGAGATCGAGATGCAGCGTGTCGCGCACGTTGAGAGCTTGGTGATAGCGGCCCGACCAACGCAGCGTCGTTCCCGCGAGCTTCTCGACACCCGCAATGTCGACGCCGCGTGCCGCCAGGTCGTCGAGCACGGCCTGCGGGAAATCCGCGCCGACGGCACCGACCATGCGCACGGGCGTGAAGAAGCTCGCCGCGTACGCGAAGTACGTGGCAGCACCTCCTACCGCGTCGTCGGCGCGGCCAGCCGGCGTCTCCAGGGTGTCCAGGGCAACCGATCCGACGACCAACAAGCTCATGGTTTCTCCTCGAAGTACTTCCCGACGATCGGCGCCAGGCGACGACGCGCTTCGGCCGAGATCTTGTCGGGTGCGGTGATGATGGCGTTGGCGAGCGCACTGCCACATCCGCAGGTGCGCTGGGACGGAAGTGCGCCGACGACCGCGGCCACGGAACGGCGCGCCAACTCGGCGTTCTCGTGCAGCACGCGCAGAATGTCTTCGACCTCGACCGCCGCCTCGTCTTCCTTCCAGCAGTCGTAGTCGGTCACCATCGCCAGGCTCGCGAAACAGAGCTCAGCCTCGCGCGCCAACTTGGCCTCCTGCCAGTTGGTCATGCCGATGACGTCCGCCTGCCAGGAGCGGTACAGGTGCGA
>CADEER010000005.1:0-62013 GCA_902826395.1 uncultured bacterium | reverse complement strand
TCGGCGAGATCGTGTGCCCACGGCCGTGGCGGGGCAGAAACGCCGCGTCAACACCGCCGAGCCGGCCGAGAACGATCGCATCCGACGGGTCGCCGTACGGCGTCGACACCCGCTCTTCGCGCAGATTTTCGATCCCGGGCAGCTCGTACAGGCCGCTCCCTCCGATCACTCCCAGCACTGATCCCTCCTCGCCCTACCTTTGGTCGTGGCCTCACCGGCCGGCGATTACTCCGCGCAGCCGAACTGCCCTGTTCCCGCGAACGAGCGGCCTCGGCCGTCCACGTCACTGCGCGACAGATGCACCCCGATCGCCGCCGCGCGCGCTGCCGGCAATCACCATCTGAAAGACCGGACCGCTGCTCACCTCCAGCTCGCGGACTGGCTCCTCGACGTCGCCGTCGACCATGTAGACGGTGGGATCGGCGAAGGCAACGCGCAGCCAACTGCCGCACGCATCGACCCAAGGCGGACCGCCGAGCCCGCGCCCCGATCGGATGCGCGGCAGCGCGAGGGCCAGATCCATCTCGCGAGCGTCGGCCGCGAGAATCTGAAATCGCCGCAGATCCTCGCGAGCCCGCGGCGTCGGCCGGAATCCGAGACCGATGTCATCGATCACCGCGGCATACACGATCGACATTCGCTTCAAGCCGAGATCGCGGCCGTCCAACCAGACCGAGCCCTCGACGTTGACGAAGAGCTCGCGCGCCGAGCGACCGCCGGTCAGCGCCGACGCGACCAACTGGCTGAGGACACGGGCGGCGCGCCACGCACCCAATCGCGGTCCCTGCTCGTAGAGACGGAGGAAACGCGCCGGAACGCCGGCCCCGAGCATGAAGCCGATACGGATGTCGGCCGCGTCGCGGATCGCGCCGCCGCGCACCTGCATCGTCCCCTGCAATGTGCGCTCGACCTCGCCGCTGAGGATGCGGGCCAACGTCGCAGCCGGCCGGCGAGCGCGGGCGCCGCGCATACCGAGCGAGCGAACGATGGTGTTCATCGTGCCGCCGCCGAGCGGCGCCAGCGCGGGTAGCTCGAGCTCGCCGAGCTCCACCGCCAGAGCGGTCGCAACCCGACCGATCGTGCCGTCACCACCGCAAATCGCGACGACGCGCACCGCTTCGCGCCGCGCCCGCGTCGCGAAGGCGCGCAGCTCGGCGGGATTCTCTACGCGAGCCACAAAACCGCGGCCGCCGATTGCCGACGCGAGCTCGTCGATCGTGGTCGCGCCCGAACCCGCCTGGGGGTTGAGCAGTACGGCGATGCGACCGTCCACGGCAGTCATCCGCTGTCAGCTCGCAGCGCCGGCGGCCGCGAGCTGCCCGCAGGCGGCGAGAACCGAGTCGCCACGCGTCGCCCGCACCGTCGCGATGAGGTTGGAGGCCAGCAGTCGGAGCTGAAATCGGCGCACCGACAGATCATCGGGTCGCCGATACGAGCTGCCCGGGTGCGGATTGAAGGGGATGAGGTTCACCTTCGCCCGCACGCCGCGCAGCAGATCGATCAGATCCGCCGCTGCGTCGTCGCCGTCATTGACGCCGGCCAGCAGGACGTACTCGAAGACGATGCGCCGGCGCTGCGCGACTGGCAGCGCGCGGCAGGCCTCGACCAGAGCGGCGACGGGATACGCTCGATTGACCGGCATCAGGCGGTCGCGCAACGCATCGCCCGTCGCGGTCAGCGATACCGCGATCGAAACGTCCGTCTCCACCACCAGACGTTGGAGCTGGGGCAACAGACCGACCGTCGACACGGTGATGCGCCGATTCGATAAGCCGAAGCCCCAGCCGGCGCGGAAAACCTCGATGGCTCCGACCACCGCATCAAAGTTGTGCAGCGGCTCGCCCATGCCCATGAAGACGACGTTGGATAGGCGATCTCGATCGTTCAGGAGGCGGCGCGCCGCTCGCGCCTGTTCGACGATCTCGGCGATCGTCAGATTTCGCCGCAGGCCGAGCGCCCCGGTGGCGCAGAAGTCACAGCCCATCCCGCAGCCGACCTGCGACGAGACGCACACCGTGTAACGGCGGCCGCCTTCGGGAGTCGCCTTGCCGGGAATCAGCACCGTCTCCACGCCGCCGCCGGCGAGAGCGAACAACAGCTTGCGAGTCCCGTCTGCAGCCTGTGCAACCGCCGGCCGCGGCAGAGCGGTCCACTCGAACGATGACGCGAGACTGCCGCGCAGCCCAGGCGCTACGCCGTCGAGCGGCGAGTGCCCCGCGCCGTCCCCACCGTATACGCCGCGCAGCAACCGCGACTGGCGCAGCGCGGAAAGACCGGCCGTCGCCGCCCACCGCCGCAGCGCCGCCGGCGTCAGCGGCGGCAGGCCATCAATCGGAACAGAGCTCCCGCTCGGCAAAGAAAAACCCGATCTCCCAGCGGGCCGTCTCGGGTGCATCCGAACCGTGGGTCGCATTGCGCTCTACGTTGGTGCCGAACTCACGCCGAATCGAGCCTGCCGGAGCCTTGGCCGGATCGGTCGCACCCATCAGCTCGCGCCAGCGGCCGATCGCGCCCTCACCCTCCAGCACTCCGACGACGATCGGACCGGACGACATGAACTGGGTGAGCTCGCCGTAGAACGGTCGCTCGCGATGGACCGAGTAGAACCGCCCGGCGTCGTCGATCGACAGCCGCAGCATCTTGCAGGCGATGAGTCGCAGGCCGGAGCTCTCGATCTTGGCCAGAATGGCGCCGGCCGTGTGCTTCTCGACGGCGTCGGGCTTCACGATACAAAGCGTTCTCTCGATCATTTTCAGCCTCGCTCCCCGAGCACCGACGCCATCGTCGACCCCATTTCCGACGGTGTCCGCGCCACCCGCACACCGGCCGATTCGAACGCCGCCAACTTGTCGGCCGCGGTCCCCTTGCCGCCGGCGATGATCGCGCCGGCATGGCCCATGCGCCTGCCCGGCGGCGCCGTCTGACCAGCGACGAACGCGACTACCGGCTTCGTCATGTTCTCTTTGATGAACCGGCTCGCATCCTCTTCCGCGCTGCCGCCGATCTCGCCGATCAGGATCACCGCGTCGGTGTCCGGGTCTGCCTGGTAGAGGCGCAGCGCATCGACGAAACCGGTCCCGACGATCGGATCGCCGCCGATCCCGATGCACGTCGACTGACCGAAGCCGAGCGTCGTGAGCTGATGCACTGCCTCGTACGTCAGCGTGCCGCTGCGCGAGACGACCCCGATGCGGCCCGGCTTGTGGATGTAGCCCGGCATGATGCCGATCTTGCATTCGCCCGGTGTGATGATGCCCGGGCAGTTGGGTCCGATGAGACGCGTCGGCCGTCCTTCGAGGAACCGCTTGACCCGCGCCATGTCGAGTACCGGGATGCCTTCGGTGATGCAGACGACCAGGGCGATGCCAGCGTCGGCCGCTTCCATGATGGCGTCGGCCGCGAACGGCGGCGGCACATAGATGACCGAGACATTGGCGCCCGTTTCGCGCACCGACTGTTCGACCGTGTCGAAGATCGGAATACCCTCGAAGTCGGTGCCGCCCTTGCCAGGCGTCACTCCGGCGACCATCTGCGTGCCGTATTCGCGGCAGGCTCGCGTGTGGAACTGTCCCGTCGAGCCGGTGATGCCCTGCGTCACCACTCGCGAATTTTTGTCGACCAGAATGCTCACGATCCCCTCACAATCAAACCGCGGACGCTATCGGCTGCCCTACCAGGTGTCAATTTAGGCTCTTGCGAAGCGCCTCGAAGGTTCGGCGCATCCCTTCGGCGAAGCCCACCGTAGGCTCGTAACCCATCATCGACTGGATCTTGTCGATCGACGCCTCGGTGTGCATCACATCGCCGCGGCGTCGGTCGATGTGCCGCCGCGGCAGATCTCGACCGACCAGAGAGGCGATCATATCGGCGATCTCGAGCAGATCGTGGCGCTCGCCGCAGGCGACGTTGAACGCCTCGCCCGCAACCCCGTCGCTGTGGAACCCGCGCCAGTTGGCCTGCACGACGTTGTCGATGTAGGTGAAGTCGCGCGACTGCTTGCCGTCGCCGTGAATCTCGAGCGGTTCACCGTTCAGTGCCGCCCGCATGAACAGCGGCACCACCGCGGCGTACTGTGACTTGGGACTCTGCCGCGGCCCGAAGACGTTGAAGTAGCGGAGGCTCACCGTCTCGACGCCGTACAGCTTGGTGAACACGCGGCAGTAATGTTCGGCCGCCAGCTTCGAGACGGCGTACGGCGACACCGGCGACGGCGTCAGCTTTTCCTGCTTTGGAAGATCCGGGCTGTCGCCGTAGACGGAAGAAGAGGATGCGTAGACGACGCGTCGCACACCCGCCTCGCGCGCGGCGGCGAGAATATGCAGCGTGCCGTCGACGTTGACGGCATTGGAGCTCAGCGGATCGTCCACCGATCGCTCGACGGAGCGCAGCGCCGCCTGGTGGGAAACGTACGAAACGCCCTGCATGGCGGCGCGCACCTGGTCGAAGTTGCGCAGGTCGCCCTCGAAGACGTCGACGCGATCGCCGTCGATCTTGCGCAGCACCTCGATGTTCTCGCGAAACCCGGTCGAGAAGTCGTCGAAGATCCGGACACGTCCCCCTTGACGAAGAATCTCCTCGGCGACGTTCGACCCAATGAAGCCGGCTCCGCCGGTTATCAGATAAAGCTCTGCCATTTACCTCACTCTCGTATTCAGCCCGCGCCGCGCCCTACTGGCGCGCGGCCCGCGGCGGTTCGCATCCCGCGATCGGCTCAAATCGACTCCGGCCCCCAGCTCCAGAGCGCGCACCCGAGCCTCCAGATCGTTCGCCAGGTTGTCAACACCACCCAGAGCGCGCTTGCCGCCTTCGATGAAGGCGTTGCGCAACTTGTACACGGTGGTGTGGCTGACGCGATAGTAGCGGCGGATCTCCTCCAGAGTCCGTTCGCGCTTGATGACATCGAGCGCGATCGAGATTTTTTCCTCGATGCTCAGCTTCTCCCTAGCCCTCATCGGAACTCACACCCCCTTCTCTCCAATTCGGTCCGACACTCCAGGCGACACCGCTTCCGCAGTCGCGACGAGCGCCGGCGGGTCGGGCTCGGTACCTACCCAGCGGTCGGCGAATCTCCCCAGGCCGACCAGGAATCCGAGCCCCCAACACAGATGAATGATGACGAAGGCAGCCCAGGCCGCCAGCCATGGGCGGACGCCGTCCGCACCCGACAACTGGAAGCCGAGCAGCGCGGTGACGGTCAGATAGCCGCCGCTGGCAAGCGCCAAGGCGAGCGCCGCCGGCGACCAGAAGGGCGCCAAGATACTCAGCGCGATCAGCCCGGCGACGAAAGTCGGCGGAACGAAGTGTCGCCAGCTCATCTGTCGCGGATGCTTCTGCAACACGCGCACCTTGTAGACGCCGTATTGGTAGTACTGCTTGGCGAGATGCCGAAAGCTCTGTCGATTCTGATAGAGCGAGCGCATCGTCGGCACCAACACGACTCGCCCGCCGGCCTTGCGCAGCCGATAGTTGAGCTCGTCGTCCTGGTTGCGCACCAGCTCCTCGTCGAACAGACCGATGCGTCCGAAGACGGCGCGCGGCCACATCCCCAGATACACCGTGTCGACGTCGCGCTCCTCGGTGCCGAAGTGGAAGTACGAGCCCACCCCGAAGCGCGACGAGGTCACTCGCGCAACGGCGTCGCCGAGCACGCCGCCGCCGATCGCTGTCATCGCGCCACCGACGTTGTCGGCGCCGCTGCGCCGCAGCGCTTCGACGCCGGCCCGTATGTAGTCGCGCGCAATGCGCGTATGGCCGTCGACGCGCGCGATCACCTCGCCGCGCGCCGCACGGATCGCCAGGTTGAGGCCCGGCGGAACGATGCGGGCGGGATTCGGCAGGAGCCGAACGCGGCCGTTCGTCCGCACGCCGATCTGCTCGACGATCGCCGCCGAGCGATCCGTCGAGTCGCCGTCGACGACGATCACCTCCAACGCATCGGCCGGATAGTCCTGTTCCAGCACCGCCTCGATACATGCGGCGATGGACGACTCCTCGTTGCGCATCGGGATGACGACCGACACGAACGGGCGCCAATCGGTTGCGCCACTCACGCCGACGACCCCGCGCGCACCTCGTCGTATACCGCTTCCATGTTCTCCACCATCGCCGCGACCGAAAAGGCTCGCGCACTATCCACCGCCGCTCGCGAGCAGGCCGCATATGCCTCGGCGTCGCCGAACAGGCGCAGAGTGTGGCCCGCGATCGCAGCGGCATCGCCCGGCGCCACGAGATGTCCTTCGGCGCCGCTGCGAAACAGCTCGGAGGTGCCGCCGACATCGGTGGCGACGACTGGCAGCCCGGCGGCCATCGCCTCCAGGACGACGTTCGGCAACCCTTCCCAGTCCGACGTCAGCCAGAAGAGGTCCGCCCCCGCAAGCACGTGTTCGACATCGCGTCGCTCGCCCTCGAAGACGATTCGGTCCGCGAACCCGTCGCGTTTCAGATCGGCGACGATCCGATCCCGCATCACCCCACCGCCGATCCAGCGGAAGCGAGCGCCCGGCAGGTCTCGCAGCACGGCGCGCGCCGCCTCGACGAATAGGGTCGGATTCTTCTGCCGCACCACCCGGCCCACGGCGACGATCGTTGGCGCCGCCGAAGGTCGCGGCCGCGCCTCGGCACCAAAGCGCGTCAGATCGATGCCGTTGTAAACGACTCGCACTCGATGCGCCGGCGCCTTGTACGTGCGCTGAATGTATTGGTCGACGAGGCGAGAGTTCGCGATGATCGCGCGACTGGCGGCGAACGCACGCCGATTCAAGAGATCCAGACCGAAACCCTGTCGCTTGCAGTTGCGCGCCGAGGTGATCAGCGGACGCCGTCCCCCGTTGGCAACCCAAGCGTAGGCGTTGCCGATGAAAAGCCACGAGTGAACGATGTTGACGCGGTCCTCCGCCATCAGGTCGCGCAACCTCGAGATGCGTGCCAGCCGCCCGCCGCCCACCCGCCGCACGGGAATTCCGGCGCTCGCGATGAGACTGCCGTAGGGCTCCATCTTCTCGCTCAGGCAGTACACGAACGGCGTCGCTCGCCGCTCCGCGGCGCAGGTCAGCAACCGCAGCTGCCCCTCTGCACCGCCGGCGGTGAGCTGTCCGATGACGTGACCGACTCTCATCAGAACTGGAAGTAGATGAAAGGGGTGTCGCTTTCGCCGAACAGTACCATGCCCAGCAACAGAGCCGCGTACACCGGTGATTGCAGCCACCACGGCGCTCGCAAGAACACCGCATGGTCGTTGCTGGCGTTCTGCGGCACATCAATCGCCAAAACCGCGAGGCCGGCCAGGAACGGCAGCGGCCCGACATCGCTCATGCCATCGAATACCAGCAGTCCCTGAAAATAGTCGACGATATGCGCGAAGCTCGGCGACGCGAAGAAGATCCAAGTCAGCGCCACGAGGTGGAAGGTAAGGACCGAGCGGGTGATCCTGACCGCCCAGCCGTTGACCCCGCGCGGGTACGGCGGGTCACCGCGCCCTATCCCCAACGCCCCCTCGACACACAGATACAGGCCGTTGAGCCCGCCCCACACGACGTAGGTCCAATTGGCGCCGTGCCACAGGCCACTGACGAGCCAGGTGATCATCACGTTGATCATCCTCCGCGTCGGGCCGCCTCGGTTCCCGCCGAGAGGTACGTACACGTAATCGCGCAGCCAACTCCCCAGCGAAATGTGCCAGCGCCGCCAGAACTCACTCACCGACTGCGACAGGTATGGCTGTCGGAAGTTCTCCTGAAGCTCGATGCCGAGCAGCGCGCCGATGCCGCGCGCGATGTCACTGTATCCGGAGAAGTCGCAGTAGATCTGCAGCGTGAAGAGATAGCATCCCTTGAGCAGGACGCCGGCTGTCATCGCCTCCGGCGCGGCAAAGATCTCACCGGTAACTCCGGCGATGGGATCGGCGATCAGGACTTTCTTCGTGTAGCCGACCATCAACATCATCAGCCCGAAACTGACGCGCGCGGAAGTTACCGGCGCGGGCGACAAGATCTGCGGCAACAGGTCGCGAGCTCGCTCGATGGGTCCGGCGACGAGCTGCGGAAAGAAGGCAACGTAGAGAGCAAAGTCTTGCAGACGCCGCACCGCCGGCATGCGGCCGAAGTACACGTCGATCGTGTACGACATGACCTGCAGCGTGTAGAAGGAGATGCCGACCGGCAGGATGACGTCGAGCGCCGGTCGCGAAGCATGCCAGCCGATCGACTCGATCAACTGGACTGCCGATTCGACGAAGAAGTTGAAGTACTTGAACGTGCCCAGCACGCCCAGGTTGCAGACCAGACTGACCGTCAGCGCCAATTTGCGCCGCTGCGGTTCGCCAGATGCCACCATCGCCAGGGCCGCGACGTAGCCGATCAGGGTCGTGGAGATGATCAGCGTGAGGAACCGCGGATCCCACCACCCGTAGAAGATGTAGCTGGCAACCAACAGAATGGGGTTGCGCAAGCGCGGCACCGCGGCGACGGCCAGCAGCACCAGCGGAAGAAAGACTACGAAAATGATCGAATTGAAGAGCACGAGGCGATCCGGGATGCGTCGGATGTCGAGCCGTTAGCCGGCTTGGGTGCGCTCCGCATGGGCGGCGGAGACCACCGGTACGAGGGTGCGGCTGATCGTCGGCCCAATCGCCAACTGGCCGATGTAGTTCAGGTGGTGCCAGTCGTTGAAGTTCTCTGTCGTCGCAGCGACGGACAAATCGCGAAAGCTGATGCGCGAGTCCTCGCGCGCGATAGCCGAGAAGAAATTCAGGTAATCGGCATAGAAGCGACTGCCGAGCACTTCCTCGAGCAGCGGGCTCTCGGGGGTATTGATCATCACTACGCGCCGCCCGGAGCGTGCGATCTCCAGCACCATGTCGCGCAATTCGGCGAACTCGGCCGTCGGTTCGAATCCTCGTTCGGCGCGCTCGCGCTTGCCGTCGCGATAGAGGCGGAAGCGCTTACCGAAATCGGTCGGCGCCTCGAGCAGCTCGCGCCACCGGTGCTCGTACTCACCGCCGCGCCGCTCTCCCATGCGCAGAAACGGCTTGATGTCCGCAGGCTCCACCGGCGGATAGCGGACCGGAGGACGGCGCTGATCTAGTCGCTCGCCCTGCGGAACGCCGCGCAGCCGGACGCCCAACAAGCGACCGTCGAATTCTCCTTCGTCGGCCGAAGCGAGCGGCGACCAGCCCCCCTCGACGATGCCGTCCACGACGTCGTCGGCCCCGGAAGTAACGTCGAGCGCCACCGGGTACCATCCGGGCTCGCGCCATTCGCCGCCCCCGACCTGCCGGCCATCCTGTTCGAATCGCACACGTGCGATCCCCCGCTGGTCGATCCAGGCGGGATCGACATAGATCTCGATCTCCGGCGCCGCATTCACGCCGAAGCGAGGCTCTGTAAAGCCGTCGGCGTAGATTCCATAGGGCTTGTCGCCACCGCCCCGCCACCACGACAAAGCCAGCTTGGCGTGATCGCGCAGCGTCGACTGAATCGGCTTTCGGTAGCGATAGAGGTTGCTGGCGCTGGCGAAGAGCATCTCCAGCCGCTCGTCGAGCGCGGGGATGTGCTCAAGCCGCGCGAGCAGGGTTTCCCAAGGCGGTAGCACATAGCGGATCCCCGGTTTCAGATCGCGTTCGAAGCTCGGGTTGAGGAAGTCGACCAGATTGAACACGACGACCAGCACATCGGGGTCCACCGCTTCGAGGCGAGCCTGCCACAGCAGCCGATAGTCGGACGGCTTCATCCCCGGACGCAGCAAGCGGTGCACCTCGATCGGCTGCTCCGGCAAGGCGCGGGCGAGCAAGTCGTGGATCTGGTGCGGGTCGAAGGCGCTCGCGACCGAGCTGCCGAAGGCCACCACCCGCGTGCCTGCGGGCGGGTTCGTCTCGAGCTCGTGGAGGTCGTAGAGAAACTGGTAGCTGTAATCGTCCGCGGTGCCGGTGAGCTTCGGAATCTTCCAGAAGTAGAGGCCGAAACCGACGTCCAGCACGAGGAGGATCAACGGCACCGTCAGCCAGACCTTCCACCACGGTTGATAGCGATCCGGCGACACCGGCCAGCGGGCCGCCTCACCGGTGGCGACGACAGCCCCTTCGTCATCGTCACCGAACAGATCGTAAGAGTCCTGCCGCGATCCGCTTGGTGGGTGAGCGCGGGTGGTGATCGCGCTTCGGACGTTCATGAAATCTCGTGGTACCGTTTGCCCAGGCTTTGGAACTGCCGCTGCGGCCAGATCCCCGAGCGGTGCATCACGTAGCGCGCGACCAGCCAGAGGATGCCGAGACCATAGCGACTGCTGGCGACGAAGCTGATCGACGAGGCCTCGGCGAAGTACCGCGTCGGTACCGGCACTTCGTCGATGCGGAAGCCCGCGTCGACGAACTGCGCGATGATCTCCTGGTCGAAGATGAACTGATCGGCGTTGAGCTCGAAGTTCACCGTCTCCAGAACGGCGCGACTGTAGGCGCGATAGCCGGTGTGGTACTCGGCGAGGTCGAGGCCGAAGGTCCAATTCTCGACGCCGGTCAGGAAGCGGTTCGACAAGTACTTCCACCACGGCATGCCGCCCGAAAGCGGCGCACCCGCCTTGAGGCGAGATCCCAGTACCACGTCGGCCGTCCCGTCCTGAATCGGTTTGATGATGTCGGGCAGCAACGTTGGGTCGTACTGGTAGTCGGGGTGCACCATGACGACGATCTCGGCCCCTGCCCGCAACGCCTCGCGGTAGCAGGTCTTCTGATTGGCGCCGTATCCGTAGTTGCGATCGTGCAAGAACAGCTTGAGGTTCAGCTCGCGTGCGATCGCCACCGTATCGTCGGTGCTCGCGTCGTCGACCAGGATGACCATGTCGACCGTCTCGTGCGGCAGCTCGGCGTAGGTCATCCGCAGAGTGCGCCCGGCGTTGTACGCCGGCATCACCACGACAACTTTCGGTTTCCGCGATGCTTCCGTGCTTTCGATACCTGTCACGACAGCCTCGCCTAATTCTTCCGCGCCACGCATGCCATCATATCCCCCAGGTTGACCGAGACGCGCTTGTCGGCGAGCCCCACCGCTTTGGCGGTGCCGGCGACGACTCGATGTGCAACCTCGCTGTACTGCGCCATCTTGAAGATCCAGTGCGACAGCGGAAACTCTCGCCCCTGCGCCTTGAGAGTCTCCACCGAGAATCCCTCGCGCTCGAGAAATCGCCGCAGCGTCTTCCGAGAAAAGTAGAAATAGTGATCGTCCAACAGACCCCACCAGCGGGGGCCGAACGCCTTCGCCATCAGGCTGCCCATGTCCGGCGTCAACAAGAGCAAACGGCCGCCAGGCTTCAACACCTTGCGAATCTCACCCACCGTCCGAGCCGGATCGGTCAGATGCTCGATGACGTCGGCGAGGACGACGACGTCAAAAGACTCCGCTTCCAGCCCGGCCTGCTCGAGCCTCGCGGTGCGCACGTCGAGGCCGAATCTGTCGCGAGCAATTCCCGAGGCCCACTCGGACATCTCGACACCGACGACCTCGAAGCCGCGCTCGCGTGCCGCGCGCAACAGGAACCCCGTCGCGCAGCCGATCTCCAGCAAACGCCCGCCCTTCGGTACCAGCTCGAGGAGACGATGGGCGTTGCCGATGCGCTCCGCTTCCTGCTCCAGATAGTAGGGGTCGGCAGCGTCGGAGTACGAGCCGGCGGGCAGATAATCGAGAGGCAGAAAAGCCATCCCGCACGCGGTGCAGCGTTCGATGGCGCCGACGAAGCGGCGCTCGCTGTGGGTGATGCGGTACGGCTCGTCTCTCTGCTTATCGGGTGGCGGCACGTCGTGGTTCGGAAACTGCGGCCGGAAGTCCGTCCCGCCGCAGACCAGGCACACTGTGCGACCAGCGGTGGCGACTTCCCCGTCGGCAGTGCTTGCTTCAATCGCGGACATAGATCGTGATCTCCGGTGCCAAACTGGTGATGCGCAGCCGCAGCAGCCGAGGCTCCTGCTTGAACGTCGCAGCGACCCGATAGCCGAGCTCGCCGCTTTGTAGCGCCTCCTGCAGGCGCCGCGCCTCCGGCACCGGCTTCAACAGGTCGCGGGTTTCACGCCAGTCCGGATTCCAGATGTGCGCGATACTCTTGTCCGACGCCGAGCTCAATACGACTCCGGTCGGGTTGCGCGCGACGAGCTCGTCGATACTGCGGTTCTTCATTGGTACGAATCGCCCTTCGGGCTCACCGCGGAAGCGCGGCACATACGTCTCCTTCTGGTAGTACTCGAATACATCCGCGCCGGGCGTTGCCGCCGCGTGCTCGGCGAGCCATTCCTCCGCCTGATAGCGCGTGTCGGTCGCGAACAGCCAGTGTGTTTCGACGCCGCGCGCCAGGGCGAGCGCGCACGTCAACAATGCGATCGCCGACACCAGCCGCCGCCGAGGCGAATCGCCCGCCCAGCCATACAGATCGCTGATGGCAACACCTGCCAGGATCGCGACCGTCGCACTGATCGGCAGTAGGTAGCGCAGGGTAATCAGATCCAGGCCGCGCAGCGAAAGGTAGTACTGACTGGCCGCCGGAAGCAGCAGCCACAAGGCCGCGCGGCGATATCGCAGCAGCACCATCACGAGGCCGGCGATACCGAGGAAGACGACAGGCCATCCGAGCGTACTTTCGACACCGTCCCACAACTGGCGGACGTACACCCACTCCTTGGCGCCTTTCCAGAGCGCGAACTCGACCGGTGCCAATCGCACCGATACCGGCTCGAGTGGCTTTCCAAGCAGATAGGCAAGGCGCGCGACGAAGCCGAGAGGATTGAAGAGGACGTTGTTGGCAAGCAACGCCGTCGCGATCGCCGACACCGCCATCGCGACGACGCCCGAGCTCCACAACACAGCGGCGCCTCGGCTTCGCATCCGGCTGCCGATTGCGAGCAGAGGCAGCGGCAGAAGAAATGCGAAGCCCTGCTCCTTGCTCGACACGGCCATCGCCGCGGCGACCCCCAGCGTCACCCAGGGCAGAGCCTCGTCGGATTGGGCGGCTACGATCCCCGCATAGAGCGCCAGCAGCAGCCAGAACAGATAACCGATGTCCAGGTTGGTCGTGTGCGCGTAATAGATGATCGGATACGCGGTCGCCATCCAGAATGCAGCGAGCCGCGCCGGCCATTTGCCGAGCAGGCGATTGGCGATGCCATAGGTGACTGCCACGACGCCGAGCGCGAAAGCGACGCTGAGCAGACGTCCACTCATGGAGATCATCCACAACGCGTGCTCCGGATCTTCGAAGCCGTAGGGATACTTGCTTGACGGCGCGGACCACGCGCCGCTGACGCGCAACCAAACGAGATACGGCGCCGCGACTAGAACCAGGAGATACGGATACCCGAGTGGGTACTTGAAGTAGTACCAGCCCGAGTTGAACTCCGAGAACGACCGCTTGACGATACCCAGCGTCGTCACCGGGCCCATCGCGTCGGCCGCCCACGACGAGTTTCCGTTGGGCAGCCCCCACGACAACTGAAAGACGAACAGCGGGATGGCCATCAGCAGAATCCCTGCCAGCCAGGGATCGATGCGCATGGTTCGAAACATCGTCGACCTGCTCCGCGGCTCGACGACGCGTCGGCGTCGAGGTCGCAGTCGCCGGTATCGATCAGAGCTTACAGAACCAGGTCCAGAAGGCCTGCATGTAATGATCGGGGCGCCGCGACAAGCGCACGCGGAACGACAGGATGAGATTCTCCCAGATCGCCTCGCCGCTCAGTCCGAGATCAATCAGCTTGTCGGCGATGGCGATCCGGAGGTTCCAGTCCGGCGGCTCACCGTACTGCACCCAGTCCTTGCCGCGGCTGAAATCGATGTACCAATCGCCGCCCTCCGGCCCTTCGATGTGCCACCACACCGTGATCGCAACGCCGGCCGCGGTGACTGGATCCTTCTCGAGCAGCCCGTTGAAGTACGTGCGAAAGCGTTCGAACAAACCCGGCCGTGCGGCGGGTTCGCGCACGAAATAATCCTCGACGCGGCTGCGCAGCTCGACGCTCATCATCTCGATCTGCTCGATCCGGCGGCTCCAATCCGGGGCCGGCTTGAAGCGCTGCAGCCCCTTCTCTTCGCTCCATCGATCGGCCGGATTCATTTGCAGACCTTCGATCTCAGGCGCGCTCGCCGCCAGGGCTTCAATGGCCTCGCCCGGGGTGTTCGCGTAGGCGGGATCGTTCATGAACAGTTGCTCCGCTGCGAGCAGAGCGAAGTTGCCAGCCGCCGGAACCGCGCGTTTGGTCTGCAACAACTTCGCCCAATGCACGAACTCCTCCATGTGCGAATGCTTGGAGGCAAGCGAGCGTTCGCGGCGCACTTCGGGGGAGAAGTCGAAACAGTTCGGGTACTGACTGGCGCCCGTGAAGGTGAGAAAGGCCAGGTCGATCGCAAACTGCTGACCCAGCTCGGAGAGCGTGGTGTCGTCCAGGTGACAGTCGTTGACGTTGAGGATCGCATGCCTGTCGTCGCGGACGAGGATCGCGCTGTCGTCCCAGGCGCGGTCCGGCGGAATCAGGCGGAAGGTCATCGGGCATCCGGCGGGGCGGTAGTCGGTCTGGAACTCCAGCTCGGTGATATTCGTGAATCCGACCTTTTGCAGCCGATCGCGGAAGCGTTTCCGTCCGAAGTTGGCGATGATCACCGGGACGTTCTTGTCGAGTCGTTCGAGCGTCGGCGGATCGAAGTGATCGGGATGCTCGTGGGAGATGTACAGGTAGTCGATCTTCGGCAAGTCATCGACGCCGATCTCGAGCGGCGGATAGTGGAACCAGGACCCGTGATATGTCGGATCGGTGAGCCACGGATCCATGAGGATCGTCTTGCCACCCGAGTGCATCATGATCGCGGCGTGCCCAATGTACGTTACTTCCATACTGCGGCCCCCTCTTTCTAACTGATCGCTTCCAGGTTCAGGGCAGTCTCTCCGATCTCGCCACGCCTGGTCGCCAGGCGTTCGTAGAGCGCCTCCATCTGTCTGACCATCGATCGCGCCGAAAATCCCTCGACGACGATCGATCTCCCCCTCCGCCCCATCTCGACCATGCTGGCCGGATCGGCGAGCATCTCCTCGATCGCGCGCGCCAGCGGCGGAACGACGCGCGGCGGAACCAATCGCCCGCTGACGCCCTCGCGCACGACCTCGCCGGTGCCCCCGACATCCGTCGCTACCACTGGCTTCTCCATCGACATCGCTTCGAGGATCGCGTTCGACATGCCTTCGTCGTGCGACGACAACACGAATACGTCGAAGGACGACAACACTTCCGGCATGTCGGAGCGCCGGCCGAGGAGATGCAGATCAGGCTCCAGGCCACCGGCGACAACCATCTCGCGCAGGTCGGCGTCGAGCTCGACCTCGCCGACGATCACCGCCTGCGCACCGGGGAAGCGCCGTCGTACTTCGATCATCGCCGCCAGGAACTCCTCGACCCCCTTGCGTACACGCATCCGGGTGACAACTCCCACCACGGGGTCGCCAGCCCGCATCCCGAGCCGCTCTTTGTACTGCGCCGTGGACCCGCCGTCCGATCGGGGCTGGAATCGATCGGTGTCGACGCCGCTCGGGATCACCACCATTTTGTCGAGCGGACAGGATTCGTCGTCGTGTACGAAGTCGCGCACCGCCACCGCATTGGTGGTCACGCAATCGCTGAGAGCATTGCCGAGCTGCGCGCCGCGCAGCTCCCAACCGCGGCGCTCGTGGCAGCCGCGCTTGCTCGCCAACACGACGGGAACACCCGCCAAGCGGGCCGCGACCGACCCCACGGTGTTGGCGCGCAGCAAGTAGTTGTGAACGATGTCCGCCCCTTCGCGCCGAAAGATCCGCGCCAGGCGCAAAGTCGCTGGAATGACCCGCGGTGATTTGAAACCAACTCGCACGCCGCCGTCGATCACCCGCACGCCCGTGCTGCCGATCTGATCGAGGAGGTTGCCCTCCCCCGACAGGCACACCAGGGTCGGGTCGAAGCGAGCTCGGTCGAGCAACCGCAGGACCTGCAGGAGGTGCGTCTGGCTGCCCCCGACATCCATCCGGTTGATGGTGTAGAGAATTTTGAGAGGCGATCGCATAGGTGAAATCAGAACTTTCGTATCGTCAGGTGTCGAGCAAAGCGTTGTTGACCGCTGCGACGATCTCGCTGATCTCGACGAGCCCGTCGGCGTCGTCGTCGAATGCGGGACAATCGTCCACCGGTCGCAGACCCAGCGCCATGGTCACGCCGGTGACGAGCTCGGCGATCGAAACCACACCGTTGCCGTTGCAGTCGCCGGTCAGCTCGACGTCGAGAATCGGATAGTGGTACCCGAGATCGACGATGCCGGCATCGGCGGCGCGATCGATGCGTGTACTGCGCGTGTCGAGCCCCGCTTCGCGCGCGGAAAGCGGCTCGCCGCGATCGATGGCGGCGATTCCTTCTGGATCCAGCTCGAACCGCGCCGCGGCCGCGTTGACGAACAACGGCTCGCCCAGACCGGGCCAGAGATAATCCAAGTCGAAGTCCACCTCGCGCGGGTCACTGAACGAGTCGAGGACGTTGTAACCCTTCTCGAATCCGACGAGCTGCATGTCACGCCGCGTGCCGCTGCCGACCTGGATGGAGTTGCCGAGGATGTTGTCGATCGAGATGTTGAATCGGAACAGGGCGCCGCTCGAATCGCCCTCGCCTGCGCCGATCAAGACGCCGTTGACCTCGTTGCCGACCACCGTGTTGAACGTGATCTCGGCTTCGGCTGAGCCCGCCGTGCTGCAAGCCGGCTGCCCGACCGGGCAGCGTCCACCGATCTGGATCCCCCCGCCGGTGCCGCCGGTGCCGTTGTCATAGACCAGGTTGTTGAAGACACGGACGCGCTTGGCGTTGACCACCTGGATACCGCGCTGCAGGTTGGCGAATACCTGGTTGTGCGCGACGACCGCATCGTCGGCGCCGTCCGCGATCATGATTCCGGCCTCTCTCGAGCCGGTGACCTGGAACCCCTCGACGCGCACGTTGCAGGTGCTCTGTACGATGAATCCGTTGTCACAAGGCGTGCCGCCGCAATCGGCGATCACCAGGACGTTGCCCGGCGATTGCTCGGTCCGCCGTCCAGAGGGATCCGCACGCACCACGTACGTGCCCGCCGGCAGGTCGCTGCGCGAGCTGATCTGTCCCTCGCGATACGTACCGGGGCCGACGACCACCTCGGTTCCGGCGCGGGCAAAGTCGCGGGTTGCGACGCCGATGCTCGCGAGCGCCGTTTCGGGCGAAGTGGGACGCATGCTGCCATCGCTGCCGTCCGTGCGAACGAAGATCGGCATGATGGTCGAGTCGATCCGCGGCGTGCCGTTGGCGTTCGCCTGGTAGTGGAAGCCGAGATCCGCGCGACCTGCATCCGCGGCGCCCGACTCGGCGGTCGACCCCGAAATCTGGACCACTGCAATCGATTCGTAGCCGGCATCGATCGCCGGACTGCCAGGGCGCAGTCGGAATCCGCCCGGATGACTCGGATCGACGAAGCGAGCGTCGGCGTGCTGGTCGTACACGTTCGACGGCGTGCTCGGTCCGTAGTTGTGACCGGTGGCGTTGCGCACCAGGTTGAAGCCCGCCACATAGCCGCACGTGGAGGCGGAGCCGACACCCGACTCGTTCAGCACACCGATCTCCCCGGGAAAGTCGTCCGGTGTCGCAAGACCATTGTTCTGGACGATATTGTCGAGCACCACCGACCCCGGGGAGGCGGCGTCGTTCTCGCCGATTTCGATTCCCCACTCGCCGTTGCCGTAGATGGTGTTGTTGACGACACGCGTGCGCGTCGATCCGAGCGGGGCGAGCGGCTCTTCCTCGGTCCCGATGTCGGGGGCGCCGATGCGCAGTCCGTCAGCCTGGTTTGCGAACAGCAGATTGTTGAAGACCAACGTGTCGGACGACGCGTTGACTTGCAGGCCGCCGCCGCCGTTCGAGTACGAGGTGTTGTTTTCGACGCGTGCGCCACTGCTGCCGCGCACGAACAACCCGTGGCTGACATTGGCGAAGGTCTGGTTTCCCGTCAGCGTGGCGTTGATCGGCAGGGTGGTGCCGCGCATGCACTTGGGCTCTACGTCGGGCGACCGAATGCAGCCCTGCAGCGAGATGCCGCTGCCCTGGTTGTTGGTCGCGACGTTGCCGACCAGAATCATCCGCCCCTCGCCCGCGACATCGATGCCTCGGCCGAACCTGGTTCCAGACACCCGGTTGTCGCGCAGCGTGATGCCGCGGCTGTTCACCGTCTCCTCGGGATTGGACCGCACCTGGATGCCGGCGTCGCAGTATCCCTCAAAAGTGAAGCCCTCGATGGTCACGTACTGCCGACCGAGGACTAGAAACCCGGTATTTGGGATCGCGGTGCAGTCGGTGGTGGCGTCGCCGGGCGGGCGCATGACGACAGTGCCGACCGCGCGCACCACGACCGGGAACGCCGGCGTGCCGCCGCTCCCGATGGTGACGTCACCTTCGACGTATGTACCCCCTTCGACACAAACCACTTCACCGCCGTTGACGAGCGCGGCAGCTCCTTGTCTCACCGTCGGGAAGGCATCGGCTTGCGTGCGACCCGCGCACGGGCCGCTCGGCTCGACGGCACCGCTGCGCACGAAGAACGTGCACACCGGATCGGGATCGCCGCAATCGGGTCCGCCCGCCCGCAGCGGACCCGCCATCGCCATCGTCCACAGAGACGACATGATCATCGCCCCAACACGGGGAACCAAGGTGCGCCGCATCCACTTCCTGTCTTAGAACAGCGTGTAGATGAACGGGCCGAGGGCCGAGCTCTGGGCGGTGACCAACAATCCGCCGAATGCGAGAAGCACCAGCACCATCGGGATCAACCACCAGAGCTTGCGTTCCCAGAGAAAGCCGAGCAGCTCCCCCGCGATACCGAAGCGTGCTCGCAGATCTTCAGCAACTTTCATGACTCCTCCATCCTGGATCACTCACAACAATGATTCACGCAAAATAAACTGGCTCGCCGCTCGCGCCGCCAGCGCATGCCCCGCGGCCGTCCAGTGGCCGTCGTGCACATAGTGCAGGCGATCCCCGCCGGAATCGCGATCCACCTGAAAGATCGGCAGCAGATTCAGACATGCGACGCCGCGAGACTGACACCAGTCGAGGACGCGCTGCGTCGGCGCCTCGAGGTTCCACAAGCCGCTCTTCAAGCGCGGATATGACTCTTCGAGCGCCGCCCACGAGGACGGATACACATGGTCCCGAGAGGTGACGACCATGATTGCAAACCGCGCACCACGCGCCACGACCGCATCGCGAAATCGATCCAGAATGCGCAGCGTATGCTCCCATGCTGCCGCCCACTCCGGCGGCGGCGGGTCCGCGTACACCCAGTAGTCGAGCGGCACACCTTCATTGGATGGTGCGCTGCGCAGCGCCCCTGCCTTCATGAGTCCGGCCGCGACGAGCCAGCGTGCCACTGCCGGCTGACGGGTCAGAACCAGCTTCCGAATGTAGGTGTACGCATGCGAGCGCCCAACGATCGACCGCTCGCCGCGTCCGGGCGGATCCGTGTCGATCCGAATCAGCTCGCCGCTGGCGTCGTACTGCGGCACCAAGCTCTTCTCGAGATCCGGACTGTTGTTCTTGACGTCGTTGCCCGGATAGAACGCGAGCAGCACCAGATCCGCTCCCAGCTTCCAGCCGCGATCCTGAAAGAACAGGTACTCGCCCGCGGTTCCGTAGCCACTGACGCCGGCGCTGATCACCTCGACGGTCGCGTCGGTTCGGCGCAGGTTCTCCTCGAGTTGACGGCCGATCGCCTGCTCGAGTTGCACTTGCAACGCTTCGACGTGCGAGTCGCCGATCAGCAGCACGCGCTTGACGCCGGCGGGCTTCGTCTCGGGCCGCTCGAGATCTCGCAATCCGAGCGAGTTGATTCGCACCGGCACTCGAAATTCGTGCTCCTCCTGGGTCCACCACCCCTCGACGCCGGGCTTCAGCCGCGTACCGACGAGCGGATCGTGCTCCCAAAACCGATCCGGCACCAGGTGCAGAGCGCGCACACCG
Organism: uncultured bacterium; assembly: GCA_902826395.1. Taxonomy (GTDB): domain Bacteria; phylum Desulfobacterota; class Binatia; order HRBIN30; family CADEER01; genus CADEER01. Next base: position 41,996 of record CADEER010000005.1, on the reverse strand, counting down.
ACCTCGAGCGCCACACCCGCCAAGACGACCCCGAAGACGGCGAGCAGCAGTCCCGCCGCCAGCTGGGCTCCCCGAGACAAGCCTCACTCCTTGGTGATGATCGTGTTGCCGAGCACGAGCGCGTCCATGCCGCTGCGCATGAACGTGCTGTGCGCCTGAGCCGGCGTGTTCACGATCGCGTCCCCCTTGAGATTGAACGACGTATTGAGAATCACCGGAATGCCGCTTGCCTGACCGAATCGCTCGATCAGCTTGTAGTAGAGCGGGCTGTGCTCTCGGTGGACCGTCTGCACGCGCGCCGTGCCGTCGACGTGAGTGATGGCCGGCAGCACCTCGCCCTGCCCGGGCTTCACGTCGACGACGAACAGCATGAAACGCGCCGGGTAGTGCTTATCCGGCTCGGGTAGCTCGAAGAACCGTTCGGCGGCATCGACCAGAACCGACGGCGCGAACGGGCGGAAAGGTTCGCGAAACTTGATCTTGGTGTTGACGATGTCCTTCATGTCGGCTCGCCCGGGATCGGCGATGATGCTTCTCGCGCCGAGGGCACGCGGCCCCCACTCGAAGCGATCCTGAAACCACCCGACGACGTGACCAGACCGCAGATGATCGACCACCCGATCGACCATCTGGTCTTCGTTCGAGCAGGCCGTGTGCGCGATCCCCTCTCGGCGCACGAAATCGCCGATCGCAGCGTCGGTATACGACTTGCCCCAATAAGCGTGCTCCATGCGAAACGCGCGCGGCTGTCCAAACACGCAGTGATGCGCGTAGAGCGCCGCGCCCAGCGCACCGCCCCCGTCGCCGGCGGCCGGCTGCACGAACACCTGCTTGAAGGGCGTCTCCTTGATGATGCGCCCGTTGGCGACGCTGTTGAGAGCGACGCCGCCGGCGAGGCACAGCTTGTCGAGCCCGGTTTCCTGGTGCACCGCACGCGCCATGTTGAGGACGATCTCTTCGGTCGCCTTCTGAATGCTGGCGGCGATGTCGGCGTAGTACTGATTGCGCTCAGCGATGCGCTCGAAATCGGAGGGCTTGTCGCCGAAGTAGTCCGGGAATCCGGAAGCTTTGGTGAAGAACAGCCAGTCCGGGTCGCGCGGCTCGCCGAAGAGCTGCACGAACTTCTCGTTGTAAGTGCGCTCGGTCGAGTGGTGGAAGCAGAAATAGTCCATGTCGAGCCACAGGCTGCCGTCCTTGCCCAACTCGTACAGCTTCTCGACCTTGTCGAGATACTTCGGCTCGCCGTAGGGCGCCATCCCCATGACTTTGTATTCGCCTTCGTTGACCTCGAAGCCGAGAAACGCGGTGAAAGCGCTGTACAGAAGACCGACCGAGTGAGGGAAACGGATCTCGCGCAGCAGGGAGACTTCGTTGCCGCGGCCGCGGCCAAACGTCGCACAAGCCCATTCACCGACGCCGTCGATCGTCAGGATCGCCGCCTCGTCGAACGGCGAGCACAGAAACGTGCTCGCCGCATGCGAGAGGTGGTGCTCGGAGAAGAGGATCTTCTCGTTCGGAATCCCGAGCTCGGCGCGGAAGTAGTTCTTGATCCAGAGCTTGTCCAGCATCCACGTCGTCATGGCGTCGCCGAAGACCTTCCAGGACTTCGGAACGGCCTGCAGAGCGGTCATCAAGATTCTCTCGAACTTCACGAAAGGCTTCTCGTAGAACACCACGTAGTCGACGTCGGCGATTCCGATGCCCGCTTCGTCGAGACAAAACTGAATCGCCAACTTGGGAAATCCGGCATCGTGCTTCTTGCGCGAGAAGCGCTCTTCTTCTGATGCAGCGATCAGACGCCCATCGACCAGCAGGGCTGCTGCCGCGTCATGATAAAAACAAGAAATGCCCAATATGTTCATGCTGCTCCGTTCCTCATGGCTCGTTGATAGACCGCGCCGAACTCCTCGACGTGGCGCTCCAGTGAAAACTTGACCGAGGCCCATTGCCGGGCTCGGTCTCCGATGGCGGCGGCGCGACCGAGGTCCGACAAGGACTCGTCGAGGCAGGCCGCCAATGCAGTGGCATCGCCGGGCGGAACCAACAGACCCGTCGACCCATGCTCGATCAGCTCTCGCACTCCACCTGCGTCGGTAGCGATGACCAATCTACCCGCCAACATGCCCTCGAGGATAACACGCCCGAACGGCTCGGGTCGCACCGACGCATGGACGACGACATCGACGGCGTTGACCAGATCCGGGATGTCGTCGCGGAACCCGAGCAGTCGCACTCGTTCCGTCAAACCGAGCTCGTCGATCCGCTGCCGCATCGCGGACGCATATGCCTCGCCGGCGCGATGTATGCCGCCGGCCAACAGGCAGATCGCCTCCGGGTGGCGCCCGGCGATCTTGCCCATCGCCTCGACGACGACCGCCTGCCCCTTCCACTCCTGGATGTTGCCGGAGATCAGCAGAAGCGGCTGAGTCGAGCCGACGCCGAGCGCACTGCGCACATCTTCTCGCGCGCGACGCGGCACCAACCACGACGGGTCGACGGCGTCGTAGATCACACGATTGTCGGCCGCAACGACGCCAGCATCGCGGCAGTGCCGCGCAATCGCCTCCGTCATCGACACCAGGCATGCGACTCTGCGTGCTGCCCAGCGCTCACGGCCGCCGTACTTCTCGAACCCTTTGACGTGGCAGACCACTGGGATGCGCGTGATCATTCCCGCCAAGATGCCATCGAAGTTGGCGCGCACGCCGTTGCCGAGGTGCAGCACATCCGCCTTCATCGCGCGGGCGACGCGAGCCAGTTGAAGTGCCGCCGGCAGCTCCTCGGCCACCAGGCGCGCCGCCTGACGGCCCCCGGCCAGCGTGCCGCGCACGGCGCTTACCTTCTTGGCGCGATGATAACCGGCTGACTTGAGGAGCCCGTGCTCCTTGGGCAGGCGTTTGCGGTGAACGTGGTACACGGGCACATCGAGCGCCGCCAGATCCGCCTCGATGCTCTTCTTCTCGTACAGCGCAAATGCGGGCGAGAAGCGGGAACGGTCGAGACCGCGGACGAGATGCACGAAGCCGGTGAGCGAGCCTCCGACCACGCCGCCACTCGACGCTTCGACGATGAGCACACGCAGCGCCATGTCGAGATCGGAACGCTTGGCGAGCCGGAGATCGGCGAGTCCCGCCGCCGGCTCACCGTGCCGTGTTGGCGCGCGAATCCGCATCGGCAAAGCTGCGGCGCAGCGCCTCGAAAATCGGAACGCGCGGATGCCACTCGAGCTCGGCGCGGACGCGCGAGCCGTCGAACCGCGCGCTGCGAAGTGTGCGCTCCACCTGATGACTCGAAACCGGCGATCGCCGGCCTGCGACGCGCGCTGCCTTTTCGACGATCGAGATCGCCGATCGGATCACGGCCGGCGGAACGTATACTGGCGTCCACGACTCACCGCTCGCCTGCCGGAACATGCGCGCGTAATCCGCCTGACGGACGTGGTCGTCCACCAGCGTATAGATGCGACCGATCGCCTCCCGCCGTTGCGACGCGAGCACCAGACCATCAGCGACATTCTCGACGAACGCCATCGGCATCAGGTAATCGCGGCTGGCGAGAACGACACGAAACGGCCCCGCCGCGACCGCCCTGCGGGCCAGCGGAACTTTGCGTCCCGGGCCAAAGATCAGACCCGGCCTGACGATCGTCACCGGCGCGCCGCGCGCGATCGCGTCCTGCGCTGCTTTGTCGGCATCGAGCTTCGACCGCGCGTAGAATCCGCGCTCGCTCGCTCCCGCTTCGAGGGGGCTATCCTCGTCGACCGTGACGCCATCTCCCGGAACGTCGTAGACACTGAGCGAGCTGACGTGGACGAAGTGGCCGACGCCGGCTCTTTCACTCGCCTCGATCAGTGCCTTGGTGCCGGTGACGTTGGCTGCCTCGAACTCCTCCCATGAGCCGGTCGTAGCAACCCGCGCTCCCGCGTGGATCACCCGGTCCACTCCCTCGAGCGCAGCGGGAAACGACGATGGATCGGTCAGATCTGCCTCGACGACCTCGGTGGCGGTGCAGGCGCCCGACTTTCCCGGCCGCACCATCGCCCGCACGATCTCGCCATCTTCGAGTGCCAGGCGGCGCAAGACGGCCGTGCCGAGAAAACCGCCGGCGCCAGTTACGAGAGTCCTGGTCATGAGACCGCCGTCGCAGTGGGAACAGCTATGCCGGCGGCCGTGAGAATCTGATCGTACCAGGCGACGACGTCCCGACCCTCCTCGGCGGTCACGGGTGGCGGCCCACCTGTCGCCAGACTGGCGTACAGTTTGGCGAGGTGAACACCGATGCCCGGATAGAATCCCTGCTTGCCGCGCAGGTACTCAATCGTGTTGCTGGTGGTCGATCCGAGCAGTTGCCTCGCCTCGTCGACGTTGGGCCACACTTTGCCGATCAGCTTCGGCAGTTTGCGAGTTCGTCGCGAGATGAACGTCATGTTGTTGAGATTCACTTCGATTGTTCCGGCGCTGCCGTAAATCGACAGCCGATTCATGAATGGCTGCGTCCGCGCCGAGATGGCGACTGTCGCCAGACATCGCTCGCCCCGTGCGATCAGACGCGCTTCGGAGAGCTTTCCCGCCGCCAACTCGGTCGCCACCACTTCGATCTGCGATACCGGGCCGGCAAATCGACGCATCAGATAAAGAGGGTGTGACGCCAGATTGTGCAGGATGCCCCCGGGAAGGTTCACCCTCCAATCGTCGCTCGTCCCGAGCATCTTGTCCGCCTCGCCCACTTCGGCGCCCTGAAAGACGTCCACGCCGAGGATGTCGCCAAGGCGGCCGGACTCGACGACTGCGGCCGCTCGCTGGACTACCGGATCGAAGAAGCGGTTGTGGTCGACCGATACCCAGGCGCCGGACTGTTTTGCGGCCGCCATCACCTCGTCGGCTTCGGCCGCCGACATCGCGAGCGGCTTCTCGACCAGTGCATTCACGCCCGCCGCGAGTAGAACCTTCGCCACCGGCGCATGGGTCGCCGGCGGCGTCAGAACGTGTGCGACGTCGGGTCGCGCGGTCGCCAACAGCTCCTCGACGCTCGAGAACGCCGGCAGCGCCGACCCGGAGACGAACGCCTCCCGTGAGCTCCGGTCGACGTCGAAGACGCCGACCAGATCTACGTTCGCAATCTTTTCGAGGTAGGAGCGATGGACCCGGGCGATCCGGCCGCACCCGATCAGCGCGACCCGCGACCGACCCGTGGGCGTCACGCGGCGCCGCGCCAATGGTGATTGTTACTCAGCCACTTGGCGTTGTTGAACTGGATGTCGCGGAAGTCGCTCACCGCGCCGCTCTTGAGCAGCGCATGGACTTCGGAGATCGCGTTCTCCACCGTTCGCTTGCCGCGGAATCCCAGCACGTCGCGGATACGCGCGAAGCTGACGCGATAGCTGCGCTTGTCCGTACTCGTCTGTCCGTACTCGACGACCGCACCGGGGACCTGGGCGGCGACCTTCTCCGCGACCTCGCCGATCGTGTAGTTCTCTTCGTCGGTACCGACGTTGAAGATTCCACCAGCCGCTCCCGGCGACTCGTATGCGAGCATGAACGCGTCGGCCGCGTCCTGGACGTGTAGATGCGGGCGCCACTGATCGGCACCCTGCACGCGCACGATTCCCTCCGCAGCCGCGTGCGCCGTCATCGTGTTCACCATCAGATCGAAGCGCATCCGCGTTGAGACGCCGCACACCGTCGACAAGCGGAGGATGACGGCTTCGACGTCCTGCTGCTCGAGCAGGTACTCTTCGGACATGATGCGTGTGCGGGCATACAGCGACACCGGATTCTGCGGCGAGTCTTCGTGTAGGAATCGGTCGCCGTTGGCGCCGTACACACTGCACGACGATGCAAAGACGATTCGCCCGACACCAGCTTCCTTGCAGGCCGCAACAGTGTCGCGGGTCGACTGGTAGTTCACCGCCATCGTGCGCTCCGGATAGAGCTCGCACGCCGGATCACCCACCAGCGCTGCCAACGCGATCACGCCCTGCACGCCCTTCATCGAGCGGCGCAAGTCTTGTCGATCGCAGATGTCTCCTTGCACGATTTCTAGATTGGGGTTTCCCCGTACTTCATTGAGACTCGCGTCTCCGTAAATGAAGCTGTCGAGCAAGCGAACTCGATAACCCTTGTCGAGTAGCTTGCGCGTCAGATGCGATCCCACGAAGCCGGCTCCCCCCGTGACCAGAATCATGTTCCCCATTTCGTTGTTCCCCTTTCCCCCTTGAATTGCGGTGTACCTGTTGTTGCGAAACGTCGCGGTCAACTTATCACGCGCGAACGTCCCCCAACGTCCTACCCGGCAGCGGCAATGCCTCTAGGCATGGAAGTTGGCTTCTGTCCGTTTCGCTGTTCCCCATTCAGTAAATCACTTAGTGTAGGTACTACCCGATATTCAACCCCAACTTTTTGGCAAATCTCGACGACCTCGGCCACTCCCCTTTCCGACAGGTCGGAAACGCAGATGAATACCGCTTCAATTCCGTTCGCCGAGACCGCCAGCGGCACTTCCGCAGCCCCCCCCAGAATGCGGATTCCGTGGATCAGTGATCCCCAACGCTCAGGACTCTCATCGATGAAACCTACCGGTCGGTACGGACAGGCCGGGTCATCCATCAGCGCGCGAGCAATTTGTTCGCCACCAATGCCGGCGCCTACGACCAAGGCCTTGTCTCGATGCCGGCCGCTCTGCCTCGTACGGGCGCGGGCCGCCCCGCGCAGGACGTAGCGAAGGCCGGCAAGCAGGAGCAGGACTAGGAACGAGTCGATCACGAAGACCGACCGCGGAAAAGACTGCAGTCCGATGAAGAAGGTCAGCCCGCCCGCGACCAGGGCGCTCACCGCGATCGCCTTGACCAACGCCAACATGTCCCACAGTCCAAAGTAGGCGAGTACGCCTTGGTAGGCCCCAAAATAGGCCAGTGAGACGAGGCGGACGGCCAGGGTAATCATCAGGGGATAGACGACGAACTGCGCCCGCGCTGGCCACGTAAAGTCGTTGCGGATCATGAACGCCAGGTAACAGGAACTCACGATGAGGCCCGCATCGAGGAAGAACAGTGCGATCCGGTAGCGACGGCGCCACAGGAACTTGGTTTTGACCGCGCCGATCACGGTCGCCCAGATACCCCGCACCAGCAGTCCAATGTCGCCGTGGAAGCTCGCTGTAGCCACATACTCCAGGTCGCGGTCGAGCTTCTCGGGCAGGATGTGATCGATGTAGTAGCGCTCGGTATCCTTGAGCCCCTCCGGGTAGCTCTCGAGCTCGTCTCGACCCAAGATCTGGCTGGGTCCGAGCATGCCTGGGCGGACGTCGAGAACTCGTCGCTGCCGGTCGTCGTAGAAGGCCACGAAATGGGGGTCTTCGGGCCGCGGACCGATCAGACTCATGTCGCCCTTCAGCACGTTGATCAGCTGCGGCAGCTCGTCGATCTTGAACCAGCGCAGGATCTGACCCACCCGCGTCACCCTCGGGTCGCGCTTCGTCGTGAGCCGCGATCCCATGTGGTACGCACCCTGAACCATCGTGCGATATTTGAAGATGCGGAACAGTCGCCCGTAGCGCCCGACCCGTTCTTGCCGAAAGAAAACGGGACCCGAGCTGTCGAGCTTTATGATCACTCCCAGCAGCACGAGCAGCGGCGAGAGGAGCACCAAGCCCACGAACGCGACGACGATATCCAGGGATCGTTTCAACATGTCCGTTGCGTCGCTGATCAGCGGCGGTTGCGCTCCACGATTCCGACCAGTGTGGCAGCGACCCGGTCGACGTCGGCATCGGACAGGGCTGGAAACAACGGCAGTGAGATCATTCTCTCCCACTGCCGGCTCGCTTCAGGCAAGCGGGCGTCATTGTAGCCAAATCGATCGCGATAATAAGAGTGAACATGAAGTGGAATGAAATGGACGCTGGTGCCGACCCCTGCCGCGGTCATCGCTTCGATCACTGCGTCGCGATGGATCGTCAGCATGTCGTGGTTCATCCGCACGATGAAGAGATGCCAGGCGTGACCGATCTCGGGCCGGACGGCCGGTAGCTCGATCTCCCGGCAATCCGCCAGCGCCGCCATGTAGCGGCGTGCGATCGCCATACGCCGCTCTTGCATCGCCGCCAAACGGTCGAGCTGCACCAGCCCGAGCGCTGCGGCGACATCGGTCGTGTTGTACTTGAACCCGGGGTACGCGACGTCATACCGCCAGCTCCCGTCCGACCGGTATCGCTTCCATGCGTCGCGACTCATGCCATGCAATCTGCGCATCCGAATTCGGTCCGCCAGCTCGGCATTGTCCGTGGTCACCATCCCGCCCTCGCCGGTGGTGAGATTCTTGGTGGCGTAGAAGCTGAACACGGTGAGCTCGCTGATCGACCCCACCGAACGACCCCGATAGGAAGCCGGCAGGGCGTGCGCGGCATCCTCCATCACCCGCAGGCCGCGCTCAGCAGCCAACGCCGCGATCCGATCCATCTCGCAAGGGTGGCCAGCCAGATGGACCGGTACGATCGCCTTGGTTCGCGGTCCGCATTTTCTCGCGGCGTCGTCGACGTCCATGTTCAGCGTGTCGGCCTCGCAATCGACCAGCACCGGGATCGCCCCCGCATGGACGACCGTCGCGGCAGTCGACGCGAAGGTTATAGTTGGAACCAGGACTTCATCGCCCGGCTGCAAGTCCATGGCGTCCAGTCCGAGATGAAGGCCTGCGGTCGCCGAGCTCACCGCGATCGCGTGGCTGGCACCGACCTCGGTTGCGAATCTCTCTTCGAACAGCCGGGTCTTCGGGCCCATCGTCAACCAGCCCGATCGCAGCGTGTCGACCACCGCGGCGATCTCTTCCTCGGAGACACTCGGCTTGTAGAAGGGAATCGGCCCGAGGCCGACCTGTTGCTCACTCTTTTCCGACATTCCTAAAAAATGCGTCACCTTCGCTGCAACGCGAGGTCGCCGCCCTCCTCTGCAAACCGGAGCAGTCCGGTTGCCTTCCGCCAGAATCCCCCCTCCGGACCGCGCTGCGCGGCCCATCGGTAAACAAGCTTGCGTACTTGCGACGAGCCCAGAACACGGCGCAACAGCGGATGGAAGACCACCCGCTGACGAACCTCCTGGGCTCGAAAACCCATGCTGAACTTGAACTGATCGAGTGGCCCCACCGGCTCCAACGACTCGAGCCCGAAGGTCACCTTTGCATCCGAACTGCGTTTCAACATCTCTTCCGTACACCGGAAGATCAAGGCGTTATTCGGGTACGACCCGAGAGTGTCGGATCGAGATCGCGCCAGGAGAAACTCGACCGGGCCATCGCTGAACGCGACCGTGACCAGGAAAGAGGCGAGATCGTCGCCGACGAACGCACCCCAGCCTTCCATCCCTTCGGTCTCGGCAGCCGCTTGCCAGTAGCGGTCCCACGCTTCTCCGGTGAGCTTGGGCTGCCGCCCCTGCCGGATCATCGTGTCGCTGTCGGCCGTGCGGCCAAGGCGGGCGATCTCGTCAAAGGAAACCGGCCGAACCTCGCAGCGCTTCAGTCCCCGGCGAATCTTGCTGCGGACATTGCCGCTGAGCTTCTCCAGACCGAAGTCCCGATCGTCGCAAACGATCTGGTAACTGAGCTTGCCAACACCGTCGACCGGCGCCGGGAATCGCACACCGTAGACACCGCCGGCCGCGAATAGCTCGTCGAAAGCATCGTCGCTCGGCGACAGGACTCGATGGGACGGGACGCTGATGAGGAATCCGCGGCCGCCCTCGTACCAATCGACGCCGCCTGCCCTCATCACACGATGCCCGGTTCGCTCCAGGAAGCGGGCGAATGGCTCGGGCTTCATCGACCCGGACGGCGATTACGCCGTCGCCGTGACAGGCGTCTCACCGGAGAAGTAGCGTCGGATCACTGACGCGGCCAAACCAATCAAAAGGTAGAAAAAAATCAGATCGAAGAGGTCGGCGAACATCGAGAATACGAGAAACGTCACCAGGCCGATGCGGGTAGCGTGGACCAGCCAGTCGACCCCATCCGCGCGCGCCCAGGCCATCGCCCCGGGGTGAGCAACGATCGAGTTCAGTTGTCGCAACGTCACGTAGAAGAGCGCCAGATAGAGCAACAGCGTCACGATTCCCCCCTCGGCCAGCGCCTTGAGGTAGGCGTTGTGTGGTGCCGCCGCCGAACGGATCGGATCGATCAGGAATCGCATGTAGGACCAATTGCCGAGACCAACACCCAGAACCGGCGCCTGAGACCAGAGCTTGAGACCGATTCCGTACGTGTACTGCCGGCGCTCGATCGAACCGCTGCCCTCCAGATCGGCCGTGTCGCCAGTTACGCCCGGCAGGTTCGTGATGCGCTCGAGACTTCTCTCGGGAACCAGCTGGGTGACCAGCATCCCGGCGACGACCAGCCCGGCGACCGCGTACACGATGCCCCGCGACTTCTGTCGGCGCCGCACGAACATGAGAGCCGACGCAACTGCCAGACCGACGATGCCACCGCGCGATGCTGCCAAGAACACGGTGACGATCATCAAAAGCGCCGCGGCGAACGCCAAGCCTTTGTAGCGCACCAGCGGATTCTCTTCGAGGTAAGTCCAAACGAAGATGAGCCCGAGCGTAGCAAACATCGCCAGCCGATTGGGATTCTGCGCCGCTTCGAGGAGCACATCGACGCCACCACCGCGATAGTCGCCGACTTCGGATCGACCCGCGCCGGCGATCGCTGCGCTCGCGCCGCTCCATGCGGACACCACCGCCAGGATCACGAAGATCCCGGCAATCAGGCGAATCTCATTCGGCCGGCGAATGAACGATACGAAGAGCAACAGGAACAATGCGCGCGAGAACATCAGGCGCGCCGGGTCCTGCGCGCGAGTTCGCAAGCCCAACTCCGCCTGCTCTCCATAGTCGACGGCGTTCCACGCACCCGACACCACCAGCGCCAGGGTGATCAGCAGGACGAGTTGGAGTTGCCGGTTGTAGAGAAACCCCCAGTCCCCGTCCCGATAGACCCGATAGACGAGCACCAGCAGCAGAAAGATCCCGAGGACGTTGTTGACGGTCAACAGCCCGGAGCCGGCAGGAATCAGATTCTCCACGTAGTACGCGAAACCGCCGCGCTCGTAGCGCCGCGATCCGTACTGCACCATGAGGAATGTCATGATGATCGCCACGCCCCAATGGGGCCGCGAGCCAACGACCAGAATTGCGAGGCTGGCGATGATGGCGCTCACCATCCCATCCGGACCGAGCGTGAACGACGCCACGATCGCAAAGACGATCGCCGCCAGCGATGCGATCATCCCGCCGAGGCCGAATTCGGCATCGCGGTCGCGCAATACGGAGTTAGCCATGGGCCTTCTCTAATCCACCCGGGCCATGGATCTGCGGAGATGCGTTGCAGCCCCCGGACGAAGTGAGCCGCACGGGTCGCGTATGATTCCTTTCCGGTCTGAAGTGCCCTGCTGAGCACCTCCGCGGCGAAATCACGCCCAGCTCCACACAGCCTACAGCAGTGCCTGGATCGTCGCCGGCACGTACGACTTCTGTCGATTGAGGACGACTCCGAAAATCCTCGCGCCAACACGATCGAGCGCCCGCTTTGCATTCTCGGCGTCCGCGACCGGAGTTTCGTCGGCCTGCACGACCAGGATCACACCGTCGACCTTTGGTCCGAGAACACTGACGTCAGCATACCGATTCACGGGCGGAGCATCGATGATGACGAAATCAAAGTTCGGGGTCAGCTCCGCGATTGCCGTGACGATTGCTTCGCAGTCGACCATCCCCGGACGATCCCCTGCCGTGACGATCGACAGATTCACGTCGCCGAGTCGCTTCACCAGGCTCTCGGGACTCGCTTCACCTGCGAGGTAATCCGAGAGCCCCGGACCATCCGCCAGCGGCAGGACGCGCGACAGTGAAGGCGAGCGCATGTTGGCCTCGACCAACAGCACACGCGTGTCACCTTCGGAAGCGAGAGCCTTGGCAAGTCCCACTGCAACTCGCGTCGCACCCTCACCGTGGCGCGTCGCGGTCACGACGATGGTGTGCACCTCCGAGTAGCTCGGCGTGAACAGCAGGCTGGCGCGCAGACGACGGTAGTCGTCTTCCTCGCTATCGTTGGGCGGACTGTAACTCGCGGCGGACCGACCGTTCGGCTCGCTACCGCGGTCGCGAGTCACTTCTCGCTCCCGCTCGGCGCGTTTCAGCGCGTCGTAGATCTTGCTCACACGTCCCCCAGAGCCCGCACCGATGCGCTCCCTCGCTCTCGCGACGGCCTTCCCCCGCGCGGCTTTCCCCCCAGGGATGCCTGTAGTGTTACACCTGAACGCATCGTTTACCTGCCAACAATCACAGGTTTAGGATATTTCGCAACCTCTGACATCACTCCCCTTCGCCCGATTCCAGATACCCCAAAGCGCGCAGACGATCCCGCGTCGCCGCATCGATCCCATCTAACGACGCGTCACCGGTCGCGACGTCCTCACCGGCACTCGCCAGGAGCGATCGCAGGCGGGCGAGCTCCTCACTGTCATATTCACCGGCTTCCAGAAGGTTTTGCTTTTCCAACCGATCACTTCGCAGGTCGTAGAGCTCTTCGCTGCTGCGACCGGTCGCGTCGTGGCGAGCGCTCTTCAGCTTGAATGGTCCTCGTCCAACCGCCCTGGCGACGTAAGCACCGCCATCGAACCACCAATGCTCGCTCAACGTTACGGGGACTTCCTCACTCGGCGCCGGGAATAGAGCCCGTCCAGCCAGATCCTCACCGGACGCGTCGCGTCCGGCCTCGGAGCGCTCGATGCCCAACAGGTCGAGGGCCGTGGGCATGATGTCGACGAGCATTGCCGGGTCCTCCCGCACGATTCCGCGCTCTCCATCCGGCATTCGAATGATCAACGGCACCCGCACGACCTCGTCGTAGAGTTGGTTGCCATGCCGCCAATTGCCGTGCTCGAAAAACTCCTCGCCGTGATCGGCAGTGAGAATGACCACCGTGTTGTCGGCCAATCCGCGGGCCGCCAACTCGTCGAGAATGCGCCCGACGAGAACATCGGCGTGGGCGATGGCCGCGTCGTATTGATCGATCAATCGGGTCAATCGCTCTGACTCGAGCGCCTCCGCCGTATCGAACGAGGTCTGGACCCGCGGCGGAGGCAACCGTGGCGCCTTCTCCGGTGAGCGCGCGAAGGCCTTGGCGAACTCCTCCGGCGGATCGTAGGGATCGTGCGGTCCGATCATGTGCACGTACAGAAAGAACGGCGCCTGATCTTCGCCTTGCGGTACGGCGCGCAGCCATTCGACCACCGCGCCAGCTTGCGCCTCGTCGCGTTCCGCGTTCCCGGAGTTCGACCGACCCGCCCAGCGAAACACCCAGCGCGACAACGGTACGTGGACACCGGCCCGCTTCAGCAACGCCTCGCCGCGTCTCACCGTCCGGTAGAGGTTGGTGAGCTGCGGCCCCATGGCTCGGCCGCTTTCGAACTCTTCGAAGCCGCGGCTGAAGCGAAACTCGGGAGTAATCCACGGATTCGCGGAAAAGGCCGCCGTGCGATAGCCGGCGTCGTCGAGCCGACTCGCCAAAGTCGGCAGTTCGTCACCCAGCGCATCGAGATTGCGGATGACGCCGTGCTCGTGCACGAAGCGGCCCGTGAACAACGACGCGACGGACGGCTTGGTCCAGGCCGCTTGCGAGATGGCGCGCTCGAACCGGATCCCTTCGTTCGCGAGAGCATCGATGCGAGGGCTGGTCGGACGTTCGTACCCGTATGTTCCGAGGTGATCGGCGCGCAGTGTATCGACGAGGATGAGCACCAGGTTCGGCTTGCCGCGCGCTGTGTTCGCGGCCTCGCCAGCGCCCTCGCCCCGCCCGGCGCCCGGTGCGTGAGCTATAACGGACAGCGCCAACACCAAAACGGCCACAGTCCGAGGCAGACGCGCCGCCCACCAGCCGATTACCGCCGCCCCGAGTGCAAAGCCCACGCTACCGGCGATCGACATCCAGCTGCCAGCCCCGGGCAATATGGCAAAGTTCGCCCACGGAACGACGATGAAGATCGCAAACAACGCCGCCGCTGATCTCATCCGTCGTGCCGGCTGAGAGGTGAGCGCACCAGCCACCAGCCACGCCGCGGCGCCAACGACGGCGTAGACGACGAACAGTGTCACGCAAAGCCCGACGCTCGGCACCGAGATTCCCGCGTATCGCAGGCGCCCAATCTCGAGGCCTTCGCCCAGCAGGCCGCAGACGAGAGCGAACAGAAACATCAGCATGGAAGCTCGAGCGACTCGGCGTTTTCGGGCGCGGTGGCGCAACACCAGGCGCCATCGGCAACCGATCGCGCCGCGCCGACGACGCGTCGCGATGTCGCCGACCAAGTCTACCCGAAGCGGGGGTGCCCTAGTTCGACTCTTTCACCGTGCCGAGGACGGGTACGCCCAGGTAGCGCTCGACCTCACGCTCGAACCGAAGTGTGCGGTTGACGTATTCGAGGCCAAACACACCGCCGAGGCTGACCGCCAGCGCCGAGATCAACGCCAGCATCAGTGGCGCGCCCTTGCTGTCGATGCGCTTCAACGGTTTGCCCGGCCGCTCGACGACGTGGACGTTGACCAGGCGAGCCTGGTCCATCGCGTCCTGGATGTGCGCCTCTTGCGAGCGCCGCGAATACAACTCCGCCGCCTCGCGGAGTCGAACCATCTCACGCTCTCGACGCTCGAACTCGACGCCGTCCTGCTTCATTCCGACCATGTGCCGCTGCCCGAGGTCCATCTCCTCCTCGAGCAACAGCTTCTGCGCCCGCTCCTCGCGCAGCTTGGCTTCCAGATCGAGCAGCTGCGTGAGGCGCGCCTCGTAAACGGGGTTGGCAGTGAAGACTTCCATCGTCACTTCCGTCGGTTCCGACGTCGAAGCTTCGTCGAGCTGGGTCTGCAACTCGGCGATCTCGGCCGCGTTGTCTCGCACGTAGCGGTGGTTGTCGGTGTACTTGCGCAGCAGGGTGACGCGATCGATCTCGCGCTCCAGCAAATGACCGCGCATCTGGCGCACGACCGGGCTCACCTCGACCTGCTGGCTTCGCTTGATGACCGAGGGCTGCTCGGCCAACTGCTCGCGAATCGCCTGCAGCTTGGCCTCGACCGCAACGATCGAAGAGTTGCGAACGCGCAACTCCTGCTTGATCTTGTGGAAACCGTCCACCGTCGCCGCCAGCTCCGCATGAGGCGACACGATGCCGTTGCGGTAGGCGAAATCCGTCAGATCGCGCTCCGCATCCCGCAGCTTGCGCTCCGCTTCGCGCGCCTGGTCGGCGTAGAACTGGGCCAACTCGCCGCGCTCGCCGTGCACCTCGGCCGTATACGCGAGATACTCGTCGACAACTCGGTCGACGATCATCGTCGCCTGATTCTCGTCGCCCGACTCGAAACGCACTTCGATCACGTTCGAATTGCGGATCGGTGTCACGTTCAATCGACTGGAGATGCGCTGCGCCCGGCGATTGATGTCGAAGTCAGCGGTCGCTGCATTGGCGATACCGACGATGTCGCCGCCGGCCCGCGCTACTTCCAATTGCGTCGCCACGCGCTTCATCAGGTCGAAGCTGCGCAGGACGTGTACTTCCGAATTGACGATCGATTCGTTCAGCTTGACCGTCGCGAGGCTGTCTTCGTCGGTCGGCTGGATCGTCGCATCGGCTCGCTCGCTGACGATCATGACTTTCGCTTTGGCCGAGTATCGCCGCCCCTGGCTGGCGGTCATCACAATGCCCGGCAGGGCAACGGCGAGAAACAGCAGCGCGATCCAAACGCGCCACTTGAAGATCACATGTAGGATTTCGTAGAGCTGCTCTTTGGCGCTGGTGCTGCGTGGGAGATCGCCGCCGCCGGGAGGCCGGCCGCCGCCGTCACCGCCGTAACCGTTGCCATATCCGTTTCCATAGCCATTCCCGTAACCGTTGCCGTTGCCACCGCCGCCATAGCCGTTGCCACGGCCGTGATGCGACCCCGGGCCACTGCCGTTACCGTCATACGAAAGCGAGTAACCGTTGCCGTGCGTGGCACCGGCTGCGCCGGCCGGCTCGCCGAAAACCGGAGCGTGGCCGGGGCGGCCGTTACTGGCCGCCGGCTTGCGCCCGTTCGACTTAACGTGAACTCCGTAGACTGCCATCTGTATCGGTCAACCTTCCTGTGCGAATGACTAATCGAGGCTAACGCCGACGCGAGGCATTGTCGGCAACAGGCCCCGAATATACAAGCGGACAAACGCGTTCGCGTCGCCGATGAAAGTTCGCGGGACGATGATCGTGTCGTAGACCTCGAGAGTCGCCATCTCCTGCTCGGCTTCGTTGACGTTCGTCGAGTAGTCCAGCCGCTTCGTCTCGTACGTCGCGCCGTTCGGGTGCAAATGCAACACGCTGTCCACGCGCGCCACCTCGGTGAATCCACCGCGGTCGAGGATCGCCTCGAGCGGCGTCATCCCCTCGCGGTACTGCACCGGTCCAGGCAGCCGCACCTCGCCTGTCACGTACACCACTCGCTCGCCAAATTCCGCAACGATAACTGTGACTTCGGGGTCGCGGAGCTGCTCCGATGACATGCGCTCGACTTCCCCGGCCACCTCGTCGACCGTCTTGCCCGCGGCGGGCAACTCGCCAACGCCTGGAATCGAGATGTTACCGTCCGGCGCAACCGGCACCTTGACGTCCAATTCGGGGTGGAACGTGAACTTCACCCGCAGCTGATCGCCGGGCTCGATTTTGTAGTTTGCGTCGGCCTGTGCGGCGCCCGGGACCGCCGGAGCTGGAATGTCCGGCAGCGGCGCCACCGGGGGCTCCTTAGCGGCGCAGCCGAGGAGCGCTAAGCCTGCCAACATGCTGGCAAATATCGGCCTCCCGCGACGAGTGTCGGGACCGGGAGAGGCGAGTTGCCGTGTTTCACTCCTGCGCATCGCGTCCATCCTATCGACTCTCTCAACAAGAGTCTCGCTTTTTCTTCGGCTCGCAGAATCTTCATCAGCGACTACGGCCCGGTAGGCTCCTTCGATCTCCGGCAACACCACGGGCCAGACGTGGAGCCTCGCCGCCAACTCCATCGAAGCCTGCCCCAGCCGTTCGCCGAGCTCCGGATCGCGTACGATTCGCAGGATCGACTTGGCCAGGGCGCTCGGATCGTCGTCGTCGAAGAGGAGCGCCGTCACTCCCTCGGTCAACCCGTGGGCGCTCGACCGCGCCTGAACGATCGGTCGGCCGGCGGCCATGTAGTTCAGAGTCTTGATCGGGAACCCCGACCAGGATGTCCGTGGACAGACGAGCACGTCGGCACGGCGCAACTCCTTGACCACGGCGCCGTGAGTCCCCACCACACGCACCGAAACTCCCGGCCGAGCCGCCAGATCCTTCATCCGTTCGCGCAGCCCCGGATGGGCGGCCTGGTGCAACAACAGCAGGAGGCGCGATCGCGGCTCGGCGGCACAGACCCGCTCGAATGCCTCGAGCAGGCAGTCGATGTTCTGGTAGCGGTCCAGGTTGCCGGCATACGCAATGCGCGCCGCACCGCTCATCGCGCGCTGCGCCGCGCCGCGCACCTCGCTCGGAAAGACAGCGGGTGGCACGACAGCGGTCTTCGCAGCCGCCCCCCGTACGCTCAGGTACGCTCCGAGGCGTGACGAGAGAGCAAGGGTGTAATCCGACCAAGCCGCGACCCGACCGTCGATGCGGCCTCCGATCACCCGCGCCAGTCGCCGCGCCCAGCCGCGTTCGAAATAATACGGAAGCTCGTCAACCATCGCGTTGTGGGCGTGATAGACGACCGGGACCCGCGTCAGCAGCCGCACCGCGTATGATACGAGCGGTGCATCGACGTTGTGAGCGTGGATCACGTCGATCCGATAGCGCCGCACTACCCTCCACAGGACCCAGATCAACAACAGGTCGAACAAGATCTTCTGCAGACCGATCGGACCCGGCGCCGTCGCCATCAGCGGCAGGCGCGGGATTCGATGAATCGACATGCGTTCCACCGGCGCCAGATGCTGCGCCGAAGGATACGTGACGACGTGCACGTCGTGGCCGCGGCTTGCGAGCGCTTCCGACAACTCCCGAATCAGCGCTTGCGAACCGCGCAAACTCGGAAAAGGACACGCCGCCACCATGGCGATCCGATACTTTCGATGTCCGTCCATCTACACCGTCTTGTCAGTCCGTTCGCTCGTCACAGATACCCGAGGCGTTCGAGGCGCTCGCGCAACTGCGTTTCGGCATTTTCATCGTAGTAGTTCTCCGGCATCGTTTTCAAAGAGCTGGGCGCGACGCCGCCGTGCGTCACGCCCATGGCGCCACTGACGCAGTCGAGGGCGCGTCCATCGAAGCAATCGCTGACCGGCTGTCGGAGCAACGAGAGGACGGTGGGGGTCATATCCATCATCCTCGCGCCGCGCACACGACCTGGTGTCACGCCCTCGCCGGCCAACACGAAGATCCCCTCGCGGCGATGGCTGCCCGACATCCCGGTCAGCTTGCCGCCGCGCAGCGCCGCGCCCTCCAGCTTCACGATCGACGCGCCCGCCGTGGCGAGACTCGGCAGACACATGTACGAGTATCCCCGCGGCGTCTCCAGTTCGAGAGTCAGGTCGGGTGCCCACTGCACATGGTCGCCCTCGTACAGTTCGTCGCGATGCCACACTCGGCGCACCACCGGCGCCTCTGATTCGGGATCGCGCCACTCCATCAGACGTGCGCTCAGCTCGGCGCAGACATGCCGGTAGTCGCTTGCCGCGACGACTCCCTGCGCATCCCGTCCGGCGACGTTCAGCCAGATCGACGGGTTGTAATTCAACTCCTCCGAAAACGCCCGCGTCGAAGTCCAGTCGATCCCGCCGAACCGCACGCGCGACTCGATCGCACCCGCGACGCGGCCGCCACCGATGCGAAACAGCGGCGCCTGCCATCGCTCAGGGATTGCCGCCACCGCCGCGCCGCGCACGCGCCCGGCCAACCCCGCCGTCCGTGAACGCGACCGCCAAGACAGAAAGCCCTGCTGCGCAAGCCAGCGGTTGAGATACAGACCGACATCGCCGACGCCGCCGAATCCGTGATCGGACGCGATCAACACGTGACGCGCCCCTGCGGCATCCATCAGCTTGCCGAGCGCTTCATCCAGCCGCCGATAGACGAGGCGTACGACATCGCCTAGCTCGTCGCGCAGCGCCGAATCGAAACGCGGAGACTCGCGGTCGTGCGTGCTCCAGAAGTGGTGCGCCGCTGTATCCGACTCTCCGAACAGCAACATGAAGCAATCGAACCGCTCGCGGCGGAGAAGATCCCTGGCCAACTCGGTCTTGCGCTCGATGCCTCTCTGCATGGCCTCGACGGCACCGCGATGCCAACCTGGCCCGACGGAGAACTCCTGAAAGTCCGCGAACGGAAATCCGCCTCCGCGCTCGACCTCGGCCGCGAACGACGGCGGATAGGCGAAGCTCGCGTCGGCCCGCGTCGTGACTGGTGTATCGAAGCCGCTCAGCGTGTACCCGTTGACCGCCTCCGGCGGATAGTTCCCCGGGATACCGAGCGAGCAAACGCGCTGGCCGGCGTCGCTCAACATTCGCCAGATCGTCGGCGCCTTGCGGAAGGTCGCATTGACGAAGCGCACCGAGTAGCCGCCGCCGTCACGACGCGTGAAATCGAAGATGCCGTGCCGCCCCGGGTTCACTCCGGTCATGAACGTGGTCCAGCTCGGAAAGGTCACCGGGGGCATCGGCGCCATGAGCTGCCCCCAGGCACCGCGCTCCATCAGGGCGCCGAGATGCGGGAGATCCCCCGACTCGACCCAGGGTTGCACCAGATCGAGCGTCGCGCCGTCCAGACCGACGATCAGAAACACCGCTTACAGTGTCCCCGGCGGCAGCATTGAACGCAGCTTGGCTTCCAGCTCAGCGACCTTCTCCGCCTGCGTCGGTGCAAGATTGTTCTTCTCTTGCGGATCGCTGGCGAGGTTGTACAGCTCGGTCGGCGCCAAGCCGCGCGGATTGTCGGCGTTGGCGATGATCAGCTTCCACTCGCCGTCGAGAATCGAGAAGATCCGATTGCCCTCGAGATCCTCCTCGGCGATGAGCGGTTCCTCGACGCGCTCGCGCATGAGGTCTATCCCTTGAAAGCCTTCCGGTGTCTCAACCCCCGCGGCGCCGAGAATCGACGGCGCGATGTCGATGCTGCGCGCCGGATCCTTGCGCTGCGTACCACCCTGGGCATTGCCGGGCAGCTTGATGATCAGCGGAACGTGCAGCTGCTCACCGTACAGAGTGGTGCCATGCCACCACCCATCGTGTTCGTGGAACTCCTCGCCATGGTCGGAGGTGAAGATCACGACGCTGCTCTCGTACAGACCTGCCGCGTCGAGCTTCTCGATCAGAGTTGCCAGGTGGCCGTCGAGATAGGCGACCCCCTCGAGATACAACTGACGGAGCTCATCGCGACGTTCTGCGGCAGGCGAAGGGTTGGTGACACGGGCGACGCCCTTCCCATTGTACGGATGATCGAAGTACGGGTCGTGCGGGTCCATATAGTGCAGAAACAGAAAGAACGGCCGCGGCGGGCCCTCTGCCAACCATTCGGTGAACCTCGTGTTGACCACAGCGGCGTCCTGATAAAAGTGCTCGTAGAACACGCGGTTCGCGAAGAAACGCTCGCGCAGGGTTCGCAGCGTCTTGTAGATCACGAGCTTGGTCGCCGAATCCGTAGCACCAAAGTAGAAGCTCGGCTCGAGATAGGCGAACTCGCCGAAGCCCTGATTGAGATTGAAGATGGGCGCGACGTTGATGTTGGTGGTGAACCCGCTCGTCCAGAATCCCGCGTTGCCGAGTACTTCAGCGAGCGTCTGCACCCGGTTGGAGAGAAAATCCATCTTGTGCACGGCCCCGTGCGAGCTCGGGTAAAGGGAAGTGAGAATGCTCGCCACGGAGGGCCGCGTCCACGATGCCTGCGCGTGCGCTCTTTCGAAGGAAATGCCGTCGGCCCGCAGACGGGCCAACCCGCCGTCCGGGGCCTGTCGAGCTCGCTCGACCACCGAGTCGGCGCGCAAAGTGTCGGCGACGATCAGAACGACGTTGGGTCGCGAAGGATCCGCGCGCGCCTGACGCGTCGGCGCTGCCTCGGCGCTCGAGCCGGCGACCGCGCCAACCACCAAGGTGACCAACGCGGCACTCGCGAAGCCGATCACCGGCCCGGCGGCACCAAAACGCCGGTAGAGGACCCGCACCAGGCCCACCACCATCAGCGCTGCGACGATGGATCCGAGAAGGATCAGAACGTGAGCGATCAAGCCGCTCGAAGTGCCGAAGCCGAGCTGCTCGTTGAAGATGCGTTTTGCGACGTGGTAGCGGACCACGAACAGCGCCGGGAACAAGAATCCCAACCCCGCCGCCAGCTGCGTCGCCTCGAAATTGCCCGCCTTGCCGCGGCGCACCAACTGCCACGCAACCGCCGCGCCGACCCCGATCAAAGCGCCGATCGCTCCGTACGAGAGGACCGAGAACAGAAACAGCCAGTACTCCTCGGCCGCCGCCGAGGTCCAAGTCACCAGTATCGATTCGCCTACTCCCAGAATCGCACCGCTGACTGCCCCGCCAAATGCGCCGACCAAAGCGCCCATGATGAACTTTCCCATCAGCCCGACCAGACCTCCCGTGTTCGTTTCGCCCGTCGCCGGCACATAGCTCCGCCCCCTCTGCCACGAGTCCCCATCTGACACCTGATTTTCCGGCCGCTTGCACAATCGGCCGGCCTCCATCCGCTCACCGGCCAAGTGGCTCGGTGCCGGGCGGCCCGATCTCAAAGAACGATCGAAGCTCCGCCTGCGGATCCCCCTTCCGACGGCACGCCTGGCATGCTCGCACTGCCAAGCCCGCAGCGCGGCTCACCAACTCCGGATAGTGCGTCGAAACGAAAACTCATCACTCAGCTCGCCGCTCTTCAGCTCGCGACACTCTCCAGGAGATCGAGCGGCAGCGTCACCTGTGTGCGCCGTCGCAGCAGCTCCATCAGCACTCGAACGCGAGCCCGTCCGCTGACGCGCTCCTGCACGATGCCGTGCAGTCCCGCCAGGGGGCCGTCGACGACCCGCACCTCCTGACCAGGCTCAAAGCGCGGCGTCGCCACGATCAATCCGTGGCTACCGCACCGCCGGCGCAGGAAGTCGAGAACTTCCGTCTCGAGGGGAACCGGCGTGCCGCCAAAGGACACCATCGAATGCACACCCGGCGTCCAGATCACGGACGTGTACTGGGTCTCGAGGTCGAGACGCGCGAACAGGTAGCCGGGGAATAACGGGCTCACCACCGGCTCGCCGCGGCGCGCTTTGCCGCGCTCCGCGATGCGCGGCAAGAAGGTCTCGACACCACGGCGAATCAACTGGCGCTGTGCGTACTCCTCCCGGCGCGGCTTGCTGCGCACGACGAACCACTCGCTCTCGATCGTCGACATCTCGTCGACCTCTGCTCTGAATCCGCTCACGGCTGCGCCATCGCCGAGATGCGCCTGTCGCGGCGGAACAACTGCTGCAAGTCGGCTCCAACCTGGAGCGCGACGTCACGGCTCTCGATATCGCCGACGATGACGCGCCAAACATCTCGCCCACCGCCCAATTCGGCGGGCGACACGCGCGCGCCGAACCCCTGGCGCCGCAGCGCCGAGCGGATCTCGTGCGCCTGGCCCTGCGAGGTCAGCGAAATCAGCATCAGTCCGTATTGCCCGTCGGACTGCTTCAGCAGCACGAGCCCCTGGTCGAGTTGCGGCAGCCGCAGGGTCTGCCCGGGCGAGATGTGGTTGATGTCCTGCACCTTGGGGTTGGCCATTTTCATCAAGTCGAGAATCGTCGGGCTGGCCTGGCCGTAGTGGCGGATGGCGATCTCGGAAATCGAGTCCTCGGGCACTACCTGCACGTACTCGTATCGATTGAGTGCCAAACGCATTCGCGTCGGCCCCTCGCTCTCCTCGTCGCGCTCACCCGCTGCCGGCGGTGTCGGCTCGGCCAGCGGCACGTCGATCTCGACTGCCGGGTCGCCGACGTTGTCCCATGCCGGCTGTTGGATGTCCGCCGCCTCGCTCTCGGGCTCCGCGACAGCATCGTCGAGCGGCTGCGCGGCGGCGACCTGTGGCGGCGCCTCCACCATTTCCTCGCTAGCGCCGCCGGGTCGCTCTTCCGAATCGGGCGCCGCGGCCGCCAGATGCCGATCGGCGGCCGCAGATCTTTCAAGTCCAGCACCCGCCTCGGCGGCGTACGGTTCCGGCGGTGACTGGTCGGGAAGGTCTTGCGGCTCGGTCAGATCACCGATGCCGACCGCTCCGGCGCCTACCTCTTCTCTGCGCTCCTCGTAACCCCCGGACGCGGGACGTCGATCATCGGCACTTTCACCGGGTCGAACGTATTCCGGGTATTCGCGCAGCGGCCTTCGCTCGGCGACGTCCGGTCGCTGCGCCGGTGCCATTGGCTGCCTGCCACTCGCCACTGGAGGATAAGGGTCGGAGATGCCGGGCTGGACCACTTCCAGCGATGGAGTTTCGCCGACACTGGTCATGAAGCCGTCCTTCCAAAAGGTGCGTCCGACCGACGCCAGCCCGATCAGCAGAGCCGCCGCGACTACCGCCATGACGCCGCGCGGCGACAGCCAACGCGAGCGGGCCGCCACCTCGGCGACCGGGCGGGCGCCCGCCGTCGCCGCCATCACTTCGGGCGCGCCTTCGGTGGCGATCAGGTCCGCAGCCGCCTCGTCGATCACCTCGGCGTTGAGGCGCTTCTTGCCCATCGCGTAGCCGATCACCAAAGCGTTGTCGCAGACGACATTGACGATCCGTGGGATGCCGGCCGAGATCTCGTAGACACGCTCGACGGCGTCCCGCGAAAAGAGCTGCGGATCCGTACAGCCGGCCGAGCTCAGTCGCGACTGGATGTACTCCGCCAGCTCCTCACGCGTCAGAGGCATCAAGCGACAGTTCACCGCGACCCGCTGCCGCAACTGCCGCAGACTCGGGTTCGTCAGCTTCTGCCCCAACTCCGGCTGGCCGGCGAGTACGATCTGGAGAATCTTCTCCTTCGACGTCTCGAGGTTCGACAGCAGGCGCAAGTCCTCCATCACCGAGTAATCGAGGTCCTGCGCCTCGTCGACGAGCAGCGCCACGTTGCGCCCCTCGCGCAGCTCGTCGAGGAGGAACGCGTTCAGCCGCTGCAGCATGTAGAGGCGCTTGCCGTTGTGCACCGGCAGGTCGAACTCGGCAAAGATGTACTCCAGGATCTCGTCGAAGGTGACGTTGGTGTTGAAGACGAACACCGTCCTCGTGTTCGGGTCGAGATCGTTCAGCAGCTTCTTCAGGAGTGTCGTCTTACCGGTGCCCGCCTCTCCGATCAGGGTGATGAAGCCCTTGCGCTGCGTGACTCCGTAGTGAAGCGACGCCAGCGCCTCGCGATAGCGCGCGTTGAGATAGAGGAACTTCGGGTCGGCCGTAACGTTGAACGGTCTCTCCCGCATTCCGTAGAACTCACAATACATCGTGCCTCCAGGTGGCGAATTCGGCCCCCTCGATGCCGCGAACTGAGATCAGCCTCGACACGTCCTCACGCCTCTTCTTCCGCGCGGCCGTCGCTACGCCCATTGTTGCGGAATTCATTGGCCTTCAGACCATGGGACTTGATCTTGCGATGCAGGGTCGCCTGGTCGACCGCCGCCTGTTTTGCACAAGGCGAGATGCTCCCCTGATGCTTGGACAGCAGCCGTGCCAGATAGTCGCGCTCCGCCCCCTTGAGATACTCCCTCAGCGGCATGTCGTAGCTCAATTTCGGACCCGCGACGCGATCGCCGGACTTGCCCTTCGGGACATCGACCTCGCGAATGGTGTCGCCCTTGGCGCGCAGGATGGCCCGCTCCATGACGTTCGAAAGCTCGCGAATGTTGCCGGGCCATTCGTACGACACGAGCTGATTGAGGGCCTTTTCACTCAAGCGATTCAGCCCCTTCTCGCGCGATAGGGGATTGTTGCGCAGGAACTCCGAAACCAGCAGCGCGATATCCTCGATGCGCTCGCGCAACGGCGGCAAGTGCACCGGTACGACGTTGATCCGGTAATAGAAGTCCTCGCGCATACGCCCATCCTGGACGAGCGATTCGAGGTTCTCGTTCGTCGCCGCGACGACGCGCATGTCGACCTCGACACGCTGGTTTCCGCCGAGCCGCTCGATCGCGCGCTCTTCGAGAACCCGCAGCAACTTGGCCTGCATCGAAGGCGAGATGGTCTCCACCTCGTCGAGGAACAGCGTCCCACCGTGGGCGTGCTCGATCTTGCCGACGCGATCGGCGACGGCGCCGGTGAACGCTCCTCGCTCATAACCGAAGAGCTCGCTCTCGAGCAGATTCTCGGGCAGGGCGGCGCAGTTGATGGCTACGAAGCGAGCCGCCTTGCGCTTGCCCTGGAAGTGGATCGCCCGCGCCGCCAGCTCCTTGCCGGTGCCCGATTCACCGGTGATCAGTACCGTCACGTCGTTGCGAGACAGCATCTCGAGCGTCGAGAAGACCTCGAGCATCTCGGGATTGCGGCTGACCATGTTGGCAAACGAGTATCGATCCTGAAGTTGCTTGCGCAGGTACTCGATCTCGTCGAGCATCTGACGGCGCTCGAGTGCCTTTTGCGTGGCGATCAGAATCTCGTCGGACTGGAAGGGCTTGGTGATGTAGTCGATGGCTCCGCAGCGCATCGCATCGACGGCGTTCTCGATGCTGCCGTGGCCGGTGATCATGATGACGTCGACCTCCGGCCAGCGCTGTCGAATCTGTTGAGTCAGCTCGATCCCGTCGCGGCCGCCTATCCGCACATCCACCAAGGCGAGCGCGAAATCACCGCTCGACAACTGCTCGATCGCTTCGCCGAAGCTCTCGACACAGTCGACCGCGTACGGCTGCGTCGCGAACAAACCCGCCAACTCGTCGCGGATCAGCGCGTCGTCGTCGACGACCAGCAGGCGCGGCTCAGATCCCATCCGCGTGCCCCTCCGGATCGATCGGCAGCACGACGCAGCAGCCGCCGAGAACTCCGTCCGTCCACTGCAGCTCGCCGCCCTGCATTTCGATCAGACGCGCTGCTACCGCCAAGCCGACTCGCGCCGATGCGCCCAGCGGCGCTGCGCCGTCGGCCGACGCCGCCGCAATCGAGAAACTCATGCCCTCACCTGCGTCACCGGCGCCGATGCGGACCGCTACCGACGACGACTCCTTCCACACGCTGCCCAACGAATCGCCGATCAGTTGGAAGGATCGCGTAAGAGCTCTCGGATCTACGAGCAACCTGCCGGTTGCCGCGCCGTGCATCTCGACTCCGTCACCGGCATAGCCACGGATCTGCGACACCACGCTGCTCGCCACTCTGCTGGCATCCGTCGGACGGGTCTCGATGACGACCGGCGACACGTAGTCGAACAAGAGCTCCAGAAGCCTCTCGAGATCGGTGAGCGCCACGCGCACGCGATCCCGCTGCTCTGCATCACACCCGGCGAGCGAAACCCGTGTCGCGTGGTGAATGCGCTGCAGCAGGTTTCCGACTCCGTGCTCGACCTCGTCGAGCACCTCGGGACGGATCGATACGAGGGCCTCGTCGGCGCGCTTGCCGTTCTGGTCGTCCCGCCGTCCCGTTTGCCTCATTTTCCGCAAGTCCGTGCTTTCCCGTACAAGCCTTCGAAAGATGTAGAAACTTCAGCAAAATTCTACCCAAGCTCCACTTCCCCACCGCACCTGCCATTTCACCGTCGCAATCTCGTCACGTGTCGCAACACCGCGTGCCGATACCGCACTCCTGCAAGACGCGAGGTGTTGAGGTACCATGCGGCGTGAAACTTTTTCAAGCGGAAACCCGGCCCTTATCGTCCCCACCAAGCCAGCAATAATTCGATCGATTTCATTGACTTCGCGGAGTTCGAGGAGGTATCTGGTACAAAAATGTAACCCGAGCCCGGGGATCCGGGGGGTGCAGTCGGGTCGCGGAAGCGCGGGGAGGTTCAGCAACGGTGGCAAGGGCCCGGATTCTGGTGGTCGACGATTCTCCCGCGATGCGGGAGACGCTGTGCGTCTTGCTGGGAAGCAGCTTTGACGTGCGCGCCGTTGCCCCCGCGGACCTTCAGCAGTCACCCGACGCTGGCGACAAGAGCGATTTGGTGATCGCGGCCGCGACCGTTGGCAATGCCGTCGCCTTGCCGGCCTGCCCGGTGATCTGGCTCGGGGGCGAGGGCGAGCACGGCCTCTCCCGGCGCTTCACGCCGACCGAGTTGCGGCATCGGGTCGCCGCCGAGATCGGCGCGGCCGATGCCGCCAGTCAGCCCTCCCCGTCTGCGCGCCCGTGGTGGCTGCGCGAGCCCTTCCTCGACGCCGCAAGCCGCTCGATCGTCGAGCGAGCACGAGCGACCCGACTGGCGCTCCACATCGTCGGCGACCCGGGTTCGGGCAAGCACGCAGTCGCACGTTCAATCCTGCCGGGCGGGCACGTGTCGGTGTGCGACGCCAGCTCCCCAGTGCCACCGCAAACCACCCACCAAGGGCTGGCTGTCCTTGCGATCGGCGTCGACCGCTGGCCGGAGTCCGCACAGCGGGCGCTCGACGACTTCCTCGCCACTGCGCCCGCCGCGACGGTCGTTTCGACTGCCACCCGCGATCTCGCCGAGCTCCGCGACGCGGGGACCTTTCTCCCCGACCTCTACTATCGCCTCACCTTGCTGACGGTGCGCCTGCTGCCGTTGCGCGACCGGCCGGCCGACATTCCGGCCATCGCCGACAGTTTGGCCGCCGATATCGCCCAGCGAATCGGTCGGCCGGTGCCGACCTTCTCGGCAGCCGCGGCGCGACGCCTTTCGAACTACATTTGGTTCGGCAACGTCGCCGAGCTGCAAGCAGTCCTGACCCGCACGCTGGCGCTGACACCCTCCTCGCACATCGATGTGGAAGATCTGAATTTCGACGGTACGGCGCCCGTGGCGACCGAAACCTTCCGCGCCGCTGCGCCGGAGAGCGGCGCAGCGCCGACCGACACGGCGGCAACCACCGGACCGGAGGCCGATACCGATTCGATCGACGAGCTGGATGCGCGGATCGACGCGCTCGCCGCCGCCGCGGCCAACGGTGCCGCGGCTCGACCGTCCGCTGACTTCGGACTCGATGTCGCAGACAAAGATCCCGATCAAACGAAGGTAGCCACAGGCGACCCGTCGAGCTCGAGCGAGGCGCCAAACGGCCTGGACATGATCATCCACGAGCTGGCGCACGAGTTCAAAAATCCGCTGGTTGCCATCAAGTCCTACGCGCAACACCAACAGCGGACTTTGCCAGACGACGACCCGGACGAGATTCACTTCGCCCAGGTGACCGAACAAGCCGCGGAGCAGATCGATCAGGTGCTCGAAAACCTGCTGACGTTCACCCGCATGACCGAGCCGCAACCGCAGGTCGTCGCGCTCGACCGCCTGCTGGCCCCGCTGTTTTCCAACGGCAGCGGCGCGCGCTTCGACTACATCGCGCCGCCGCCCGTGCTGGTGCGCGTCGATCCCGATCAAGTCTCGTACGCGATCGACAATCTGCTGCGAGCGCTGTTGCGCGACACCGCGCCGGCCGCGCAGATGACGGCGCAGTTCTGCGCTCCGGACGCGCTGCTGTGTCAGCTTCCGGCAGGTCCTGGTTCGACGAGCGACAAGCTGCGCGATCTGGTCGGAGATGACGCGTCGGCTGGGGACGCGATGCCCCTCGGCATCGCATTGGCCAGCGCACTGCTCGAACGCAACGGAGCCGAGCTTCGCATGACCCGCGAAGGCGATCCGAAGACCGTGATGATCCGTTTCCCATTGGTGGAGAACGAGGAGGAGGTGGAGGCGAGAAATGGAACATCCCCGCGTATTGGTCGTTGACGACGACGCCAGTGTTCGCGAGTCCCTGCGCATGGTGCTCAAGGGGCGCGCTCATGTCACCGCCGTGGCCGATGGAACGGCAGCGCTCAAGGAACTGACCAACGGCAGTTTCCACGTCGCGCTGCTCGATCTGGTGATGCCCGGCATGGATGGGCTCGAGTTGCTCGAGCGGGGTCAGGCTCTCGACGACCCGCCCCAGTTCATCATGCTGACCGCGACCAAGACGGTGAAGACGGCGGTGCGGGCCATGAAGCTCGGCGCCTTCGACTACATCACCAAACCGTTCGACGTCGACGAGCTGCAAGTCGTGGTCGATCGCGCCGCCGAGAGCGGTGCGATGCAGCGCGAGCTCGAGACCCTGCGAACCGAGGTCGGCCAGCGCTACGACTTCGCCAACGTCATCGGCTCCTCGCAGGCGATGCAGAAGGTGTTGAAGATCGTAAAGCGAGTCGCCCCCCTGCGGTCGACGGTTCTCCTCACCGGCGAGAGCGGCACCGGCAAGGAGGTGATCGCGCGCGCCATTCACTACAACAGCCCGCGCCGCGACCAGCCGTTGGTGGCGCTCAACTGCGCCGCGATCCCGCAGAATCTCCTCGAAGCCGAGCTGTTCGGCCACGAGCGAGGCGCATTCACCGACGCGCACGCGCGCAAGATCGGCCATTTCGAGCGCGCCCACGGCGGCACGATCTTCCTCGACGAGATCGGCGACATGCCCCCCTCTACTCAAGCGACGCTGCTGCGCATCCTCGAGCGAGGAGAATTCACCCGCGTCGGCGGCGAGGAGGTCATCGAGGTCGACGTTCGGGTTGTCGCCGCGACGAACCGCGATCTCGACAAGAGCATGGAAGACGGCAGCTTCCGCTCCGACCTCTACTTTCGTCTCAACGTCGTCGCGCTACCGCTGCCGCCGCTGCGCGAACGCCGCGAGGATCTGCCCCTCCTGATCCGTCACTTTCTCGAAAAGAAGTCGCGCGAGGCCGGCCTCCCGCTGCGCAACTTCACACAGGCGGCCCTCGACCGGATGTTGGCCTACCGCTGGCCGGGCAACGTCCGCGAGCTCGAGAACGCCATCGAACGCGCCCTCGCCCTCTCCGACCGCGATGCCCTCGACATCGACGACCTGCCGACCAAGGTCGTCGCCGCACCCGACCTCGCCGCCAGCCCTCTGACACTCCCGGTCGGCAATGAAGGCACGAGTGCCGGCTCACAAGCCCACTCGATGAGCGATCAGGTGGACGCCCTGGAGCGCCAGCTCATCGTCACCGCTCTGCACCGCGCCGACTACAACCAGACACGCGCCGCCGAAGACCTCGGCACCACCCGCCGCATCTTGAAGTACAAGATGGACAAACTCGGAATCGACGAGACGCCGGGCAGCGAAAGTCAGTTCTCCAGCGGGGCGTAGATCCTCGCGACCACGTGCGACTCCGCCGCGAGCCTGACCGCCCCCCATGCGGCCGGCTCGCGGCGACGAACCGTCGTACCGGCACGTGCCAGAAGTGCCCGACTCCGCGGATGCCGTGCGGGCAGCATCACGCAATT
Organism: uncultured bacterium; assembly: GCA_902826395.1. Taxonomy (GTDB): domain Bacteria; phylum Desulfobacterota; class Binatia; order HRBIN30; family CADEER01; genus CADEER01. Next base: position 11,566 of record CADEER010000005.1, on the reverse strand, counting down.
GACGGTGCGTCAATTAAAGCGCGGACAATCGTGTACGCACGGTGCGTCGACGGCGCGAAATTGAACGACCGACCAAGCCCGCGGACCTCCCGATCAGTCCTCGATTCGGCAATGATTCCAAGCTGTTAGAGACGACCTGGGCACACGGCATGTAACTTCGCACGAGGCGCGGCGGGGTTGCGATAAGCTGTGGCACGCAGAGTGCTCTGTCCCCCCTTCATCTCGAGGGGAAACTGCATGGTGCCAGAGGACCGAGCTTCGCTCCTGATCATCGACGACGACCGCGGGCCAGCCGAGTCGTTGCGCATGGTCTTCAAGGACCACTACGAGGTCTTCACGGCGCCCGGCGGCAAGGAAGCGCTCGAGGTCCTGCGCCACCAGCCGATCGACGTCGTGACCCTGGATCTCCGCATGCCGGGCATGACCGGCAACGAGGTGATGGAGCACATCAAGCGCCTCGATCCCGACATCGAGATCATCGTCGTCACCGGGTACGCGTCGCTCGATTCAGCGATTCGCGGTTTGCGTCATCGGGTCTTCGACTACGTCACCAAGCCGTTCGACGTACCGCAGATCTCCGACCTGGTAGAGCGCGCGGTGGCGCGCCGGCGCGCCACCCTGCGAGCACGCGATTTCCGCGACCGATTTCTCGCCAATCTCTCGCACGAGCTGCGCACGCCGCTGAACGCCATCATGGGCTTCAACGACATTCTCACCGAGCAGCTCACGCCGCAGCTCAATCGCGAGCAGCTCGAGAACTTCGAGCGCATCCAGGCCCATTCGCGCCGCCTGCTGACGCTGATCGACACCGTGACCATCCTCAACCAGGTGGAAGACGGCGAGTATCAGATCGTCCCCACCGAGTTCGACGTGCACGAGGTATTCGAGATGACGGCGGAGCGCTTCGGGCGCGTCGCCCTCGAGCAGCGCGTCCGCCTCGAGATCCTGCCCACCGTGCGCCGAGCATCGATCATCGCCGACCGCGACAAGCTCGAACGACTGGTCGCGGCTCTCGTCGACAACGCCCTGAAGTTCACGCCGGAAGGCGGCCTGGTCACTCTCGAAGTCATCGCAGACATCGAGGCGGCGACCCTCGAGATCGCCGTCAGCGACGACGGTATCGGCGTTCCGACCGAGAACATCGAAGAGCTCATCGACTTGGCGCCCTCGACGGTGCTGCCCAAGCCAACCGTCCACACCGGCCTCGGCTTGGGCTTGCGTCTGGCGTCCGAACTGACGCGGCTCATGGAGGGCACGCTGACCGTTTGCCGCCAGGAATCCGGAGGATCTCGCTTCAGCGTCTGTTTGCCGCGCGAGACCTCCAGACGGGAGAGCAATGCACATGTACAGTAGCCCACCTGCTTCAAACCAGGCGATGCTGCTTTGTCACGACTGCGGCGTCCTCCATCCGCTGCCGACCGCGCAGCAGAACGTCGCCGCGGAAGACGAAGACGACCTCCAGACGTTTCGCACCGAGCATCGTGAGCACAATCTGGAGCGCGCCTTCCGCCTGCCCGATCCGATTCTGCACGACCGACCGGCGTGGGACCCGATGGCGCGTTCCTGGTTCCGCGTCGCGGTCGGCGAGCATTCGATGTTCGTCTGCAGCTCGCGCACCTCGATCGACGAGCCGCGCCACCACGTCTTGTGCACGGCTCCGCCGGCCTTCTCCTTGCGCGCCGAAGTCGACGAGGCGGTGTTGCGCCGCTCCCTCGAGCGACATTTCTTTCCGAACCGGCTTTCGGTCGAACGCCTGAACGCGTTCGTCGCCGCCGCTCGCAAATCGTATGCGGCCGTCGAAGCGAGCTGCGTCGAAACCAGCTTCGACGACACGGCTAGCGCCAATGTCGAGATCGGTCCCTGCCCGCACGAGGTGCAACAGCAACTGCGAGAGTCCGTCGAACGCGTCTTCACCGACGACTGGGAGCGCGGTCAGGTTCTCGACTTCGTCGCCGCCAACACCGACGAATACGGCGCGCTGGCAATCCGCATCCTGCGCGAGGTCTCCCTCACCTCCTGACGAGCCCTTCGGCTTCCGGCGCGCGCTGGGCCAACGACGACGACCAATCGGTGCGGCACGGCACCGTCGACCGGTTTGACTCGCCTGCGCGAATGCGGATTCATCGGGCCATGCAGAGCTCGGCTGAGAGCCGCTCGACGGTTCGCTCGACGGCGATCGACCCGATCACTGACGCAATCCTGGGGCGCGCGCTCGACGGTGAGGGGCTGAACGACAGCGACGCGCTGCACTTGATGACGCTGTCGCGCGACCGCTTTCCGGCGCTGTTCGCCGTGGCAGGCGCGATCCGCGACCGCCACAAGGGGACCACCGTCACCTATTCCCCGAAGGCATTCTTCCCGGTCACCAATCTCTGCCTGGACCGCTGTTCGTATTGCACCTTTCGCCAAGACCCGGGTTCGCCCGGCGCATGGACGATGCTGCCCGAGGACGTGCGCAGCGTCGCGGCACGCGCCCAGGCGGTCGGCTGCATCGAGGCGTTGATGTGTCTCGGCGACAAACCGGAGCGCGCCTTTCGCCCCTACCGCGATACGCTGCGCGTGCTCGGACACGACAGTACCGTCTCCTACGTAGCGGCTTGCTGCGAGATCGCCCTCGAGGAGGGCATGCTGCCGCACACCAATGCCGGCCTGCTGTCGCGCGAGGAGATGCGTGACCTGCGACCGCTCAACGTGAGCCTCGGTCTGATGCTGGAGTCGGTCAGCCCGCGCCTGCGGGCGCGCGGCGGCGCCCACTACAACGCCCCGGACAAAGAGCCCGCCCTGCGCCTGAAGATGATCCGCGAAGCGGGCGAGCTGCGCATTCCGTTCACCACCGGCATCCTGCTCGGCATCGGCGAAGACGATGCCGAGCGCGTCGCCAGCCTGCGCGCCATCGAAGAGCTGCAGCGCGAGCTCGGACACGTGCAGGAGATCATCGTCCAGAACTTCCGCGCCAAGCCTGCGACCCGCATGGCCGGCTGCGCCGAACCCGAGAGCTACGAGACGGCGCGCTGCGTCGCTGTCGCGCGTCTGATGATGCCCGAAATGAACATCCAGGTACCGCCGAATCTGAATCCCTACGACACCGCGATCTTCCTCGAGGCCGGAATCAACGACTGGGGCGGCATCTCGCCCCTGACACTCGATTACGTCAATCCCGAGGCCCCGTGGCCGCAGATCGACTCGCTGGCACGCGCCTGCGCTGCGCGCGGCTATCGCCTCGCACCGCGCTTGCCGGTCTACGAAGAGTACGCTGGGAGCGAATTCATCGACGCGGCACTGCAACCGCGTATGGCGGCGGTATCCCTTGCCCACACGGCAGCGAAATGACAGCGTCGCCGCTGCGCGCAACGAGCAACTCTCCGGCAGCGCGCTTGCAACCGACGGGAGACGTTCAGATGTCCCACCTGGAATCCACTGAGTCGCCCTGCTCCGACCAGTTCGGCGACACTCACGCCCGCCTGCGCGCGCTGGTGCTGGACGATCGCAGCCACGCCGCCCTGCTGGGAGCGGCCACGCCGCCGACGCGCCGCATCCTCGAACGATCCCTGGACGGCCGCGAGTTGTCGGTCGACGAGGGGGTCCATTTGCTGAGCGTCGAGGGCGACGACCTGGCCGCCCTGATTCGCACCGCCGACGTCATCCGCACCGCCGACGTCGGCGACGAGGTTTCGTACGTCGTCAACCGCAACATCAACTGGACCAACGTCTGCTTCGTCGGCTGCCAGTTCTGCGCCTTCGCGGTGCATCGCAAGGATCCGACCGCCTACAACCACTCGATCGGCGACGTGCTGGTCAAAGTGCAGGACGCCATCGATCGCGGTGCCAGCGAAGTGTGCATGCAGGGTGGCATCAACCCGGAATCGGAGGGGCTCTTCTATCGAGATCTGTTGCTCGCCATCAAAGAGCGACATCCCCGGCTGCACGTGCACGCCTTCTCGCCGATGGAGATCATGTACGGCTCGCGGCGGGCGAACATGTCGTACCGCGAGTTCCTCACCATCTTGCGCGACGCCGGTCTGGGAACCATTCCCGGTACCGCAGCCGAGATCCTCGACGACGACGTACGCGAGATCCTCAGTCACAAGAAGGTCGACGTCGCCACCTGGGTCGAGATCGTCACCACGGCGCACGAGCTCGGCCTGCGCAGCAGCTCGACGATCATGTACGGCCACATCGAGACGCCGGAGCAGATCGCGCGCCATGTCGTACTGTTGCGCGACATCCAGAAGCGCACGGGCGGCTTCACCGAGTTCGTGCCGCTGCGCTTCATCCACACGCTCACCGAGCTCTTCAAGCGAGGCCTCGTCACACCGCCGCCGACCGGCGCGCTCGATTTTCGCATCTACGCCTTCTCCCGCCTGATGCTGCGCGGCTGGATCGACAATTTGCAGACGTCGTGGGTGAAACTCGGCGAGTCGCTTTCGCAGCTCACCCTGCTCGCCGGCTGCAACGATTTCGGCGGCACCCTGATGGAAGAATCGATCACCAAGGCGGCCGGCGGCGAGGCGGGCGAATACCTGCCCGAGGAGCGGATTCGCGAGCTGATCTTGGAAATTGGTCGCATTCCCGTACAACGGAACACCACCTATGGCCGCATCGACGACCAGAACCACGAAAAGGCAGGTGGCCCGCATCACGGTACTGGCGGGCGGAGTGGGAGCCGCTCGATTCCTGCGAGGGTTGCTGCCGCTCATTGACCCGCGACGCCTCACCGTAATCGTCAATACCACGGACGACGAGACGTTCTTCGGCCTGCACGTATCGCCGGATCTCGACACCGTCACCTACACCCTGGCCGGTGTCGCCGAACGCACCCGCGGCTGGGGCATCCAGGGAGATACGTTTCGCTGCCTCGAGGCGCTCGGCCGCTACTACGGCGAGACCTGGTTTCAGCTCGGCGACCGCGACCTGGCAACCCATGTGTTCCGCAGCGACGCTCTGCGCCACGGCCTCTCGCTGACTCGCGTCACGCGCGACATCAGCCGGGCCTTCGGCATCGAATGCAGTATCCTGCCGATGAGTGATGATCCGGTCCGCACGCGCATCCGGGTGCGCGGCGCCGGCACACTCGACTTCCAGGAGTATCTGGTCCACCGGCGCGGGCGCGGTGTCGTCGAGTCGATTCGGCTCGCCGGTATCGGCACCGCGCGCCCGGCTCCGGGCGTGCTCGCCGCGCTGCGCCGCAGCGACGCCATCATTCTGCCGCCGAGCAATCCATTCGTCAGCCTGCTGCCGATCCTGCGCATCGCCGGCGTGCGCGAGGCCATCCGCGCGTCGGGCGCTCCGGTAGCAGCAATCAGCCCGCTGATCGGCGGCGCCCCGGTGAAGGGCCCGCTCGACCGCATGCTGTCCGGCACCGGTCATGACGTTTCGAGCGCCGCCGTCGCCGGCTTCTACAAAGGTGTTGCCTCGAGCTTCTTCATCGACCGCAACGACGCTGCCGAGGCCGCGTCTATCGCGGCCCTCGGAATGCGCCCGGTGATCATCGACACGCTGATGAAATCGCCTGCCCGCGCCCGCAAGCTCGCGCGCGCGGTACTCAGCGAGCTCGGGATTTAAGGTTTCTGCGCGAAGACCCGAGTGAATGTCGCCCGGTTCTGCTCGATCCGCCATCGAAGTGGTGAAATCGGTCGGTTGAAGCTATCGTCCGCGCAATGTCGATCTCTCTACATCCGGTGGGCGGGATTCCACGCGTGCAAGCCGGCGACGACCTTGCGGCGCTGCTGATCGCGGGGCTCGCCGGCAGCGGCCTCACTCCGGTCGACGGCGACGTGTTGGTGGTCTGTCAGAAGGTGGTGTCGAAAGCTGAGGGGCGCAGCGTCGAACTGGCCGATGTCTCGCCGTCGCCGCTCGCCCTCGAGGTCGCCGCCGCCGCCGAAGATCGCGACCCGCGCGTCGCCGAGTTGGTGCTGCGCCACAGCAAGCGCATCGTGCGGATGAAGCACGGCCACCTGATCGTCGAGACCGGACCGGGTTGGGTATGCGCCAACGCCGGTATCGACGCGTCCAACACCGGCGGCGGCGATTCCGTCCTCCTCCTGCCCGAGGATCCCGACGCCTCCGCGGCGCGTCTTGCCAAGACCCTCAGCGAGCACTTCGCCGCCGACGTCGCGGTCATCGTCAGCGACACCTGGGGCCGCCCCTGGCGCGTCGGCCTGGTCGATTTCGCCATCGGTGTCGCCGGATTGAACCCGCTGCGCGACTTGCGCGGCCAGACCGACATGGACGGCCGCGAGCTGCATCACACGGTCACCGCCGACGCCGACGCGCTGACCGCCGCCGCCGGTCTCTTGATGGGCAAGAATGCCGGCGTCCCAGCCGTCCTCGTGCACGGCTACCGCCGCGCCGACGGACAGGGCACGGGGCGCGACCTGCTGCGCGACCCGGACACGGACCTCTTCCGCTGAGCGCGAGCTCGCTTCGATCACTCTTCGATGATCACCGGCGTGCCGATCGGCAGCAGGCCGTACAAGTACTCCGACTCTTGGTTGCTGATCGCGATGCAGCCGTCGGTCCAGTCGATCACCGGCACGTAGGGCCGCCAGCCGTATCCGTGAATGCCGATACGGCCGCCCAGCGCGGTCGAATGGTTCGGCTCGTCGCCTCGCTCTTCGGCGACGAAGAAGTCCGCCCACTGGCGCGCCGAGATCGCCCCCTGCCGATAGCCGCGGCTGGCGTCGTCGGCGTTGGGATAGTTCAGGCCGAGGAAGCGATGGAACCGGCGCGAATGGTGCTTCTCGGAGACGAAATAACGACCCACCGGCGTGCGCTTGTCGCCCTGCATTTCCTTGTGGCCGTCCGGCTCCCGGCCGAGCGCAACTTCGAACTCGCGCAGCAGCTCACCGTCGCGCCACAGCTCCATCCGGTGCTTTGTCTTGTGGATCTTCAACACGTAGCCGCTGTAATCGGCGCGCACATCGCTCGCGACGCCGCCGATCGCCAGCGCCACCACCAGAGCCGCCAACCTCCGCACCCACCACCTCCGACTTCGCAAACGCCGTGCACCGAGAACCGTGAACACAACCGACCTATGCCAGAACACCAGCGCCGTGGCGAGACCTTGCCCGCCTGTCGGATTCTTGTATTCATCGCCGCCATGAGCGTAGCGACCGACGGCGACGACGACCGGAAGATCCATCCCACTCCCGAAGACCTTCGTCGCGAAATGGTCGCGACCGTCAAGCGATTCGTCGAGCGAGACGTCGAGCCCGTAGCGAGCGAGCTCGAGCATCGCGACGAGTATCCACACCAGCTCGTGGCGACGATGAAAGAGCTCGGCCTGTTCGGCGCCACGATCCCGACGCACTGGGGCGGCCTCGGTCTCGACACGCTCACCTACGCGATGATGGTCGAGGAGCTGTGCGTCGGCTGGATGAGCCTGAGCGGCATCCTCAACACCCATCTGATGCTGGCGTACGTCATCCGCACCTTCGGCAGCGATCGCCAGCGCGATGAGTTCCTGCCAGGGATGGCGCGCGGCGACCTGCGCGGAGCCCTCTGCCTGAGCGAAGCGCACGCCGGCAGCGACGTGCAGGCGATCCGCACCGTCGGCCGCCGCGACGGCGACGACTACGTCATCAACGGCGCCAAGATGTGGGTCACCAACGCCCGCCAGGGCAACCTCTACGCCCTGGTGGTCAAGACCGACCCGCAGGCCGACCCGCCGCACAAGGGGATGTCTCTGTTCATCGCCCCAAAGGGTCCGGGCATCACCGTCAGCCGCGACATCGGCAAGCTCGGCTACAAGGGAGTCGAGACCTGCGAGGTCGCGTTCGAGGACTACCGCGTCCCCTCCGCCAACCTGCTCGCCGGCGTCGAGGGGCACGGCATGCAGCATGTCCTGACCGGCCTCGAGGTCGGTCGCATCAACATCGCCGCCCGCGCGGTCGGCGTCGCGCGCGCCGCGTTCGAGCGCGCCATCCAGTACTCGCAACAGCGCACGACCTTCGGCAAACCGATCTGCGAGCACCAGGCGGTGCAGCTCAAGCTCGCCGACATGGCCACCAAGATCGACGCCGCGCGCCTGCTCACGCACCGCGCCGCCGAGCTCAAGGACCGCGGCCAGCGCTGCGATCTCGAAGCCGGCATGGCCAAGCTGTTCGCCTCCGAGACCTGCGCCGAGGTGGCACTGGAGGCGATGCGCATCCACGGCGGCTACGGCTTCTCCAAGGAGTTCCCGGTCGAGCGCTACTACCGCGACGCGCCGCTGATGATCATCGGCGAGGGAACCAACGAGATCCAGCGCACGATCATCGCCCGCCAGCTCGTCAAGAAGTACCCGGCCTGAGCATCCCCCCGCGGCTCCGAGTCACGGCCGCAATCACCTTGCGACCGCCGGAGCCCGCGTGGCATACGACCGCCATGGTGCGGCTTCTACGTATGGCGATCGGTTTCGCTCTCGCCGCCTCGGTGGCGTTCTCCGGGCCGGCCTACGCGTATGTCGACCCCGGTTCCGGTTCGCTTCTGCTGCAGTTGCTTCTCGCAGCCATCACCGGCGCCGCCTTTTGGCTAAACCCGGCGCGACGGCGCCCAGACGCCAGTCGCCATCAAAACGGGTCGCAACTCGATCCCGACTCTCCGGACGGCTGACATCTTGCTCGACTCCCGCCCCGCTGGAGGCCGCACTCGATTTGGATCCTTTCGCGACCCCGACGGGCGCGTCCTCGCCATCGGCACCGATGTAGTGAGGTTGGTGACCGAAGCGACCGCGACGACGTTGCGCGAGTTCATCGCTTCGCCATCGGGTTGTGGCTTACTGCGCAACAACAGCATCCCCCCCACCGAATTCTTGTCGGCGGAAGAGGCGCGCGCCCTGCTGGACCACGCGCATCTGCAGAGCGCAGCAGAGGTGATCACCGACGGCACTCTGCTGCGACACGAGCGAATCGACTTCGTGTCGTACCCCTACGAATGGCCTCCGGAGATGCTGCACGCTGCCGGCAAGCTGACGCTGCAGCTGGCGCGGAAGATCCTCGATGACGGGTTCGGGCTCAAGGACGCGACACCGTTCAATGTGTTGTTCACGGGCAGCCGACCAGTCTTCGTGGATCTGCCGTCGATCCAACGCCGCGATGCGGGCGATGCAATCTGGTTGGCAGCGGCACAGTTCGAGAGAACGTTTATCCTGCCGCTGCTCGCCAATCGCTGCTTCGGACTGCAGCCCCAGCAGATCTTCACCACCCGGCGAGACGGCATGCTCCCCGAAGAGCTTTACCGGATGGCGTCGCCGCTGCGCCGCTTGCACCCGGCGCTCCTGCTGTCGTCGACGTTGCCGACCTGGCTGGACCGACTGTGGTCCTCACCGTCTCCGCTGGTCGCTGGTCGGCAATCGAACGGCGATCCCCGTCGCGCACACTTCACGCTGGCGGCGACGTTGGGCCGCCTGGAGCGGCTGCTCGACTATGCGCTGCGCCCTCCCACGCGCTCGTCCTGGAGCGACTACAGCCACTCGCACGGCAACCGCTACTCGTCCCGCGACTGGGACGCGCGCATCGCCGCCGTGCGCGACATCCTCGCAACCGCGCGGCCGCGGCGCGTGATCGACGTAGGCTGCAACACCGGCTACTTCAGCCGCATCGCCGCGCAGTCCGGTGCCAGCGTCCTGGCGATCGACCGCGATCCCGTCGTGGTCGGCGCGGCGTGGCGCAAGGCTGTCGCCGAGGATCTCGCCATCCTGCCCCTGGTCGTCGACATCGCGCGACCCAGTCCGCGTCTCGGCTGGCGCGACGCCGAGTGCGCCAGCTTCCTCGAGCGGCTGCACGGCTCAGCCGATGTGATGCTGATGCTGGCAGTGGTGCATCACCTCATCGTCACGGAGCGCATCCCGCTGCCCGAGATCGTCGACTTCGCCGCCGAGTGTTGCACGACTGCGGTCGTCGAGTATGTCGGACCGGAGGACCCGCAGTTCCGCGACCTCGCCCGCGGTCACGGCGATCTCTACTCACGGCTGAGTCCGCAAAGCTTCGAGCAAGCCTGGGCAGCGCGGTTCAGGATTGCTAAGTCCGTCGATCAACTCGATGGGAGCCGCCGAATCTACGTCTTCGAAAGGCTCGAATAGAGCGGCGCTCCTCGACGCCGCGACCGCCTTGTCGCTGGCGAATCTCTCCTACCTTCCCGCGTGGTACGCGACGATCCGCGTCTCGCTCCGTCCCGAGGCGCAATGGGCGAGCTACAGCCGCAATGCCTGCATCGCCGCGATCTTGGGAGTTCTGCTGCTCGCCGCGGCCCTGTGGCTGGCAGCACGCGCGGTTCGACAGCACCGCGGGCGCGCCTTGCTGTGGCTGCGCGACACAGCCTTCCTCGCCGCTTGCCTGCACGTCGCGATGGCGGTGGCGCAGGGCGAGTCTCCGGCTGCCGCGCGCCGCCTCAGCGATGCGCTCGGGCCGGTACGCGCACCGATCGCCTTACTGGCGCTGGCCATCATGGCGATGCTGGTCGGATCGCCATGGAGACGGCGACTCGTCGGCGTTGGTCGTACGGCCGTGCTGTTGTTCGCTCCATTCGTGCTGTTCGCGTTCGGCCAGGCGATATGGCTGCTGCCTCAGTTCACGGTGCCCCGTCCAGCGCCCTTCGTCGCACCTGCCGGGCCGGCGCCGCCGCGCGTCATCTGGGTGGTCTTCGACGAGCTCGACCAGAGGTTGGCATTCGACGCGCGTCCCGCCGACCTGCAGCTCCCCGAGTTGGATCGCCTGCGCGGCACGGCCGTCGTCGCGGAGCGCGCCTACCCGCCCGCCGCCACCACACTCCTCTCGATCCCGGCCCTGTTGACCGGCCGCGTCGTCACGAGCAGCAAGCCCGCCGGCCCCTCCGATCGCGTTCTCGAGCTCGGCGGCGACGTTCCGCAATCGATCGCGTGGAGCGAAGCCGAGAACGTCTTCCAGCGCGCTCGCCGTCGCGGCGTGAGCTCCGGTCTCACCGGCTGGTATCACCCCTATGATCGCATCATGGGGGGCGATCTCGCCCGCTGCTTCAACCGCGATCCGGCAGATGCCTCGCTCCCGACGGCAATGTTCGCGCAGATCCGGCGCGTCGCGGCAACGCCTCCCCTGGGCTGGCTGGTCGACGTCCTTCCCGACGCCGTGAGCCGCCGGAGCTCGCGGCATCGACAGCATGTACAGCGCCATCGCGAGATTCTCGCCGACGCAGTCGCGATGGCATCCGACCCGCGGCTCGGTCTGGTATTCGTCCACGCCTCGATTCCCCATCTGCCAGTCATCTACGATCGGCGCCGCTCCACCTTCGACACGACGAAATCCAGCAGCTATCTCGACAATCTCGCGCTCGTCGATCGGAGCATTGGCGAGCTGCGACGCAGCATGGAAGCAGCCGGCACCTGGGATGCAGCCGCGCTCCTCGTCACCAGCGACCACGCGCTCAAGCCGAAGCGCCTGCGCAGCAAGTTTCCCGGTCTCGACGACGGCCGCGGATCACAGCACGACCGGCGGGTGCCGTTCCTGCTCAAGATGCCGTATCAGCGCAGCGCAATGGTATTCGCGAAACCCTGGAACATCGTCGCAACGCAAGACCTGATCCTCGCCATTCTCGACGGCTCTGTCGCGGATGC
>CADEER010000004.1:80654-102252 GCA_902826395.1 uncultured bacterium | reverse complement strand
CCTCTGGGGGCGGCGCCGCCCGGTCGGACTTCCGGATGCGACTATTGCCGACCGACGCTGAATGCAGCGCAGAAGGTCGACATCTTCACAACGTCCCCGGTAAGCGAAGCGAGCTGCTTAGTGCACGTCGAATGCTGTTCTGATCGCGTCATTCAACTCGGCGATCTTGTCGGCGTCGCATGCCCCCATGAGCCGCTTCAGGCGGTGGCGGGGAACTGTGAGAACGTTGTCCAGGTTTGCCACACACCTCGCAGGCAATCCCTGACGGCGGCCGAGAATCACTTCGGTAGGGAGCTGGCGAACTGTCCGGGTGACGAGTGCGACCGCGACGGCGCCAATACTGCCCAGGACGGCGTCGCGCGTCAGGATCACAACGGGGCGGCTCCCTACGGGTGGTGGCAAATCCGCCCACCACACTTCGCCGCGTTTCAAGCGTCGCCAACTTTCCAGTCTGGAAGCGTCGGCAGCTCACTCAGCAATGCGGCCTGAGTCTCGGCGACGTCATCCGAGCCGAGGTCAGTGATGGCCGTGGTCTCGAGGTAGAGTCGTATCGCGTCCTCGACAACCAGCCCTACCTCGCGTCCCTGCCTCATCGCCAGGACGCGAAGTTGTTCTTCCACGCTCTCAGGAACCTGGATGGTCACGAGGACAGGCTAGCCCGAGCCCGACCGGTCATCAACGGTTGACGTCGCCCACCGGCGGCTGTCGCTACTCCGGCCCATCAATCCGGGTTTGCCGCGGTGGTCCGTCAGAGCGATACGGCGGATACTGCCAAACGACAGTACTGTAGCAGAGGCGAAAAAAGTGGGCCGCCGGAGACTCGAACTCCGGACCCGCTGATTAAGAGTCAGCTGCTCTAGCCAGCTGAGCTAGCGGCCCGCTGATCGTGATATCGGACGCCGACGGCGGAGTCCACCCCATGCGCGCTTTGCGCGCGTCGCATGCGCGCTGGGCGCACGTCCCAGGAGCCGGCTGCGCCGGCTCGTCCCATGCGGCGCGCGCGCCGCGTCCCATGGCGCGCCCCGGGGCGCTGTGGTGGCCGACCGGTTCGGGCGCTAGCGCGGGATTGCAAAGAGGTCGGCGAGCGAGATGACGAGATCGGGGAGCACTTTTGAGTGAACGCGGGCTCGGTAGCTGTGCGGCCTTTGGTACCGGCCATCGCGGAGGACCAGGACGTCGACGCACCGCGACTCGGGGTCGACAATCCAGTACTCGTCGACACCGCTGGCTTCGTAGATTCCCCGCTTCGCAATGCGATCGCGGCGTGCCGTGCGGGGCGACTGCACCTCGACTACCAGGGTCGGGACGATGCGAAAGAATTCGTTCGGTCTCGGCGTTGGGCCTGCCTTCCAGCGGCCGGTTACGATGAATGAGATGTCGGGTTCAACTGTATCTCCGGTGGGCAGCTCGTATCCGGCGCTGGAGTCGACGACGATGCCGAGGTGTCGTTCACGGACGTGCTGATCGAGCAGGCTAATCAGCCGTGCGCCGACCACTCCGTGGAGCCAACTGGCAGGCGGCTCGCGCACGATATTACCGTTCAGGAGCTCGCAGCGCTTGTCGTCCGTTTCGGATTGGCTGCGCAGCCAGTCGCGGAACTCGACCTGGCTGGTCTCGATCGGGCGCATGTTGGCGATTGGATAGCATCGCGAGCCGAACGGCGCCAATCTGCATGTGCGCATCGCTGAGGTGGTCCCTCGATACGCGCTGCGCGCTACTCGGGATCGACGGGATTGTGACCTTCGCGGATCTGGCGGCTGAACGCTGATCGCCGAGAGCTGATCGCTGAACGCTGAAGCGTGGCGCGACCGGGGATCTGCGGCTATGTAGGTGCCCGCCATGGACGCCGTCGTGTTCGATCTGTTGATCATCTTGATGGTGGGCCTGGTGGCTGGGGTGACGGCGCTGCGGCTGCGGTTTCCAGTGGTCGTCGGCTATCTGCTCGGCGGCTGTGTGCTCGGGCCGGGTGGGCTCGGCATCGTCGGCCAGGAGCACCACCAACTCGAAGGGTTGGCGGAGATCGGCGTCTTCTTCCTGTTGTTCTCGATCGGTCTCGAGATCACGCCCGGAGAGCTGGCGCGCCTGGGGCGCAAGCTGCTGCTTGGCGGCACGCTGCAGATGGCGGCGACGGCGTTGCCGATCGGATTGCTATTGATGGCGGTCGGACAGCCGGCGCGCGCTGCCTGGCTGATCGCGCTCGCGGTCTCGTTCAGCTCGACGGTACTGGTCTTCCAGGCCTTATCGGAGCAGGGCCGCACTACCAATCCCGTCGGTCGCCGGGTGATCGGCATTCTGCTGTTCCAGGACGCCGCGCTGGTGCCGCTGTTGCTTGCGGTGCCGCTGCTGGTCGGCTCTTCGCCGTCCGGTATCGTCGCCGATGTCGCCTGGTTGATCGCACACTCGCTCGCCTTCGGCGGCGGAGTTGCGGTGTTGGCGGTGCTGGTGCCGCGCTTCCTGCTGCCGGTGGTGTGCCGCGACCGTTCGGCGGCGTCGGTGGTGCTATTCTCGCTGGTGCTGCTCGGCGGCGTGACGCATTTCGCTTACTGGCTCGGGCTACCGCCGGTCGTAGGTGCGTTCTTCGCCGGTCTCGTGCTGAGCGGGAGTCGCTGGACACCGCAGATCGAAGCGGTTGTGCTGCCGTTTCGCGAGGCATTCGCCGTCGTTTTCTTCGCCAGCCTGGGATTGCTGCTGCGGCCCTCGGTCCTGTGGGAGAAGCCCCAGCTGGTGGCCGGCGCCTTTGCGGTGTGTGTCGCGATCAAGGTCGCGGCCGGCGCGATGGCGCTACGCGCCACCGATGTGCCGTGGACGGTGAGTCTGCGCATGGGCGTCGGGCTGGCGCACGTGGGTGAGTTCGCATTCGTGCTCGCGCTGGCCGGCCTCAACGCCGGCGTCATCGACGCCGGGCAGTACGATGTGATGGTGGCCGTCGGTCTGCTCACGCTGATCATTACGCCGCCTCTGTTTCGTTCGGGCGTGGCGTCGATTCCCGAGGAGATCGAGCCGGCCGATGCGGATGAGTGGAGGCGCGGCGCTGTGGCGGGCGTCGGCGAGGCGATCGTCGTCGGCGTCGGCCCCGTCGGCCAGCGCGTCGCCTCGACGCTCGAGATGCAGGGTGTCGACGTGTGCGTCGTCGACGTCAGCCCAGTCAACCTGCACGCCTTTGCGCAAGCGGGGTTCCGCACCGTTGCGGGCGACGCCAGCCGGCGGACGATCCTGCACGCCGCCGGCGCCGAACGCGCCGAGTTGGCGGTCGTCTGTGTACCGGATGACGCAGTCGCCATGTCGGTGGTGCGCCGGCTCCGCTCGATGAACGCCGACTGTCGTATCCTCGTGCGCTGCCGCTACCAGGCGAATGCCGCCGCACTGGAGAAGCTCGGGGCCGAGCACGTCGTGAGTGAAGAAGTGCGCGTGTCGCAGGCGCTGGTGAGCATACTCGGCGGCTGATGCCGCTGAGAGGTCCAAAGCGCGGCGGAAGCCGCGCATGGGCCTTTTGCAGGCTGGATTTGCGGATCTTCGAGCCAGCGGGATATGGGACGTGGCAGGTACTGCGAAGGGGGTTGCGATGGTGAATGTTGCGCGGATCGTTGTGGGCGCGTTGCTGATCGGTGCGTTGGGCTGTGGCGACGACGATGATGGCGACAGCGGCAGCGCGCTGAGCTGTCCGGTGGTGGTCGCGGACGAGGATTGCGATCGGACGCTGCGGCCGTTCGTGTTCGTGCACGGCACCTTCGGGTCGGGCGACAACTTCGCGCACGTTGCCCGGCTGCTCGGCAGCAACGGCTACTGCCAGGATTGGATCGTCGCGGTCGAGTACAACTCGCTCGGCGACTCACCGGGGACCGACGGTTCGATCGACGCGGCGATCGACGCCATCCTCGCCGAGTCGGGGTTCGATCAGGTCGATCTGGCGGGCCACTCGCAAGGGACGCGGCACTGCGCGAACTACCTGAACGGCTCGCCGGCGCAGGCCGCGAAAGTGGCGCACTACATCAATTTCTCCGGCTCGCCCGATATCGGCGACGTCGAGACCTTGAGCGTCTCTTCGGAGAAGGACATCGGCAACACGCCGCACCACGCCACCGGCACGAACGTGACCGAGGTCACTCTCGAGGAGGAAGATCACTTCGCGGTGGCGGCGTCGACGCGGTCGTTCGTCGAGCTGTATCGCTACTTACGCGGTGAGGATCCGCAGTACACGGAAGTCCAGTGCGGCGAAGAGATGGTCACGGTTGAGGGGATTACCGAGTCGTTTGCTGACAACGTCGCCAATGTAGGCGGGACGATCGAGATTCGCGAGGTGGGCGACGACCCACGGGCCGCGGGGCCGCCGGTGGTCACCGTGACGCCTGACGGCGAGGGCCGCTTCGGTCCCATCCAGCTGCGGCGCGACGCCTATTACGAGTTCAAGGGGACGACGGCCGAGGGCGAGTTGATCGGCTACCAGTATTTCACGCAGTTCAAGCGCACGAATCGCCTGGCGCGGCTGCTATCGCCGTCGTCCAACCCCGGGGTTGCCGGTGCCAGCACGGATCTGGTGGTGCGCGAGGAGGGTCACACGGCGCTGATCGCACGCTGGGACGGCGGCGGCTTTCGCCACGATCTGGGCGCTAGCCTCACGATCGACGGGGTTGAGGTGTTGACCGACGAGAACGCCGGCTCGGAGGCGATGATGTCGGCAGAGCTCGACGGCGGCGTGGTCGGCTTCTTCATGTACGACGATGATCTCGACGCCCAGACCGATCTCGGCCTCGTCGAGAGCTCGCCATTCCTGTCCTTCACCGACGTGTTCATGGATGCCGTGACGCCGCGCTTCATTGAAGTGAGCTTCACCGCCGGCAGCGAGGATCCGTCGATCGCCGACCTCACGCTGCGCATCCCGAACTGGCCGTCCGACGACGCGCTGTTGTTGATGATGTTGCAATAGCGCCGCCGGCGGTGCCGGCGGCGAGGCCAAAGCGCGGCTGTCGCCGCGCGTCCCACACGCCGCTGCGCGTCGCGTCCCATGCGCGCTCCGCGGGTGCGGCGCGCCGGAGCGTCGGTTGTCTGGGCGCCTGTGCGCGCGCGGCGCTCACAGTGGGACGTGCCGCGTCAGCGGCACATGGGACGAGCCGGCGCGGCCGGCTTTTTACGCCGCGCGGCGAAGCCGCGCTTGGGACTCGCGCGCGGAGCGCGCGCTACGCGTCGCGCGCCAGGTACGTGTACTCGTTCAGTCCCTGCTCGTAGTGGAGGCGCAGGCGCGCCGAATCGTTGAGGCTGATGTTGCCGTCGCGGACGGCGGTCTCGATGATGCGGCGGACCTTCTCGACCAACGCTGCGGGATCGTACTCGACGTAGCGAAGCACCTCTTTGACGTTTTCGCCCTCGACGACGTGCTCGACGGTGTAGCGGCCGTCGTCGTCGAGGCGGACGTGTACGGCGTCGGTGTCGCCGAACAGGTTGTGCAAATCGCCGAGGATCTCCTGGTAGGCGCCGATCAGGAAGACGCCGATGTAGTACGGGTGGCCGTTGGGCGAGTGCAGCTCGAGGACGTCCTTGATGTCGTGCGGGTCGATGAACTTGTCGATCTTGCCGTCGCTGTCGCAGGTCAGGTCGGCGAAGACGCCGCGCCGCGTCGGCTTTTCCTTGAGGCGGTGGATCGGCATCACCGGAAACAACTGCTTGACCGCCCAGTGGTCCGGCGCCGACTGGAAGACCGAGAAGTTGGCGTAGTACGTGTCGGCCAAGCTCTTCTCGAGCGGCTCGAGCTCTTCCGGGACGTTGGGCAGCTCGCGGGTGATGCGCAGGATCTTTTCGCAGCAATGCCAGAACAGGCGTTCGGCGCGCGCGCGCTCGCGCAAGTCGAGATAGCCGAGCGAGAACGAGCTGGTCGCCTCTTCCTTGAGCTGCAGCGCGTCGTGGTAGGCCTCGAGGACGGTCTTCTGGGTGATCGACTTCCAGACGTCCTGCAGGTCGCGGATGATGCGGTGGTCGTCGTCGCCGACCGGCGGCGGCGGCGCGCCGGGCAGAGTCTCGTGGACGCCGAGCACGTCGAACACCAGCATCGAATGGTGTGCCACCATGGCGCGGCCAGCTTCGGTGACGATGTCCGGGTGAGCGACGCCCTTCTCGTCGCACGCCTCCTGGATCGAGGCGACGACGTCGTTGGCGTACTCCTGCACCGAGTAGTTCATCGACGAGTGGAAGTTGGTCTGCGAGCCGTCGTAGTCGACGCCGAGACCGCCGCCGACATCGATGAACTTCGGCCGCGCCCCGAGCTCGTGCAGGCCGACGAAGACGCGCGTCGCCTCGCGCAGCGCGTCCTTGTGAGCGCGAATGGCGGTGATCTGCGAGCCGATGTGGAAATGCAGCAGCTCGAGACAGTCGAGCATGTCCTCGGCGCGCAGCCGTTCGACGGCGTCGACGATCTCCATCGTCGTGAGGCCGAACTTCGACCGGTCGCCGGTCGACTCCACCCACTTGCCGGCGCCTTTGGTGGTGAGCTTGGCGCGCATGCCGATGTGCGGCCGGATGTCGAGGTCCTTGGCGACCTTGACGATCAGGTCCACCTCTCGGAAGCGGTCGACGACGATGATCGGGTAGCGGCCGAGCCGCTGGGCGAGCAGGGCGGTCTCGATGTAGGCGCGGTCCTTGTAGCCGTTGCAGACGATCAGCGCGCCCGGCGTGTCGAGGATCGCCAGAGCGACGAGGAGCTCGGGCTTGCTGCCGGCTTCGAGGCCGATGCGGGCGGCCGCGCCGTAGTCGACGATCTCCTCGACGACGTGGCGCTGCTGGTTGACCTTGATCGGGTATACGCCGCGAAAGGCGCCGCGATAACCGTACTCGCGTATCGCCGTCTCGAAGGAATTGCGCAGCCCCTCGATGCGCGCAGCCAGGATGTCGGAGAAGCGAATCAGCAGCGGCGTGCGCAAGCCGCGCTGCGCGAGGTCGTGAACCAGTGCGAGTAGGTCGACGCCGGTGGTGCCGTTGCCGCGAGGGCGGACCTCGACATTGCCTTCGTCGTTGATGGTGAGAAAGCCCGCGCCCCACGCGGATACGTTGTAGAGGTCGAGCGCGTCGCGAACTGTCCAGCCTCGCATTTCGGAATACTAGCCTCCTGGCGATGATCTCTGCGCGCGTTTCGAACAGCGGGGCGGCAGAGCACGCCTCTATATACGGAATCGGAGCGCGCGCAAACGCAGGGGAGGGCGTCCCGGGCGGTTTTTTGCGACGCCGGCGTCAGACGTTGAGCACGTGGCTCACGGCGCCCGCCGCGCGCAGTGCCTCGACGGCCGAGGCGTCGGTGGTGAAGTAGAACACCTGGTGTTGCTCGGCGAGGCCGGCGATTTCGGCGGCCGTGGCGGCGGCCTTGCCGCCGTCGAGATCGCGCAGCACCTCGTCCATGACCACCGGCGGGGCATCTGCGCCGCGCGCGAAGTCGCGCGCCAGGCTGAGCTGCAGGCTGAGTTGAACGAGCCGGATCAGCTCGGGCGAGAGATTGCCGTTCACGGGGTGCTGCTCGCCGCCGCGATCGACGACTACCATGTGCTCGCCGTCGCCGGGGATGGCGATGCGAACCATTTCGCCGAGCGTCAGGCGGCGCAGGCTTCCGGACGCGTCGGTGAGGAGCGTCGCCGTCTCGGAGAGGCTGCGCGCCGCGTCCTCGAGGAGTCCATCGGCGAGGGCCAGACACCGCCACTCATCGGCACGGCGGCGGATCTCGTCGCCGAGGCAGGCGCGTTCCTGGGCCAGGGCGGCGACCTGCGACGAGGTCTCGATCTCCCGACAGGCGGCGGCGGCCAGGGCTCGGTCGTGGGAAGTCTTGTCGAGATCGGATTCGAGCCGATCGATCTGGGTATCGATGTCGTACCCCTGCTCGAGCCAGACGTCGGCGTTGCCGGCTGCAAGGTCGGCGCGGAGCTCGGCGTCGTCGGTCAGGTGGTTCGCCAGCAGGGCCGCGGCGAGGTCGGCCTCGTGGGCCTGGTGAGTTTCAAGCAGGCGGCGGCGCTGTTGGAAGACTTCGCGGCGGCGCTCGAACTCGACCCGGTCGCTGGTGCCTGCGGCCTTGCTGAGGGCGTCGAACACACGCCGCGCCTCGGTGCTGGCCGCCTCGGCGGCGACCAACTCGCGGTCGAGATCCTCGATGCGGGCGCCGAGCTCGGCACGGCGGTTGAGCAGCGCACGGCTGCGGTGGGCGCTGTCCCGCAGAGTCGTGAGCTGATCCTCGAGATCGCGCCCGCAGACGTGGTCGTCGCTGGCGACGCCGACCGATATCAGGAGTTGGCGCGCCTTGGCCTCCCACTTCTCGATGGTGGGAGCCAGCTCGCGCAACTGGGCGTCGACGGCGACCATCTCGTCGTCGATCTCGCGCCAGCGGTCGAACTCGAACAAATAAGTGGTCAAGTCATCCTGCGCCAGGGATGCCGGCAGGCCGACACTGCGCTTCCACTCCTCCCACTCGAGGATGGCCGCGTCGCGCGCTTGGTGGATCTCGCGCAACTGCGCCATCAACAGCTCCTCCTCGTCGCGATGATCCTGCAGGGCGAGAGCGGTTTCGGCGAGCGGGCCGCGCTCGCTCAAGCGGCGGGTGATCGAGAACAGCTTTGCCTCGGCCTCGTCTACCTCCTCGACCGTGGGAACGGGCGACAGACCGAGGGTCACCGCGGCGTGCTCGACGCGCTGGCTGATTTCGTCGGCGCTGCGCCAGCGGCTGTCGCGCAATTGGCGGGAGCGCTCGAGGTCGTAGCGCAGCCGCTCCTGCTTCGACGCCATGTCGCGGTTGCGGACCTGCGCCAGACGCCATCGCCAATTGAGGAAAACCTGAAGGAGAACGGCGCCGACGACCACCCCGGCGAAGGCGACCGTCATCCCCTCGTCTTCCTGTCGCGTATACCAGAGGGCGCCGGCGAAGGCGCCGGCGGCGACTGTCCAGATCGCCCTGTTCAGCCACATGTTCGGCGGCCGATGGCGATGCTGCTTCTCGACGGTCTCCAGCGAGTCGAGTCGCTGCTCCGCGGTGCGCGCCGCCGCTTCCCCCTGGGATTGGATCTCCCAAAGGTGTTCCAGGTCGTCGCGCAGCGACCAGAGGGCTCGCCACCGTTCGTCGCAGTCGTCCAGCCGGACGGTGAGCGCCTTGGCGGCGCGGCTCGCGCGTTGCCGTTCGCTGCGCAGCTGCTTGATCGCGCCGCGCGTGCGCTCGAGGCTGGCGCGGGTCATGGTTTCGCGGTCGGCGAGACTCTCCGAGCGGGTGAGCCAATCGCGCGCTGCGCCCAGATCGAGGTGCGACGGGTCGAAGGCAGTTTCGCCGCCCTCGCCCGCGACCCGCTTGCCGAGCTCGCGCACCATGCCGGCAAGCTCGTCGTAGCGGGCTCGAGCACGGGCAAACGTCGACATCCGCTGGCGGTACGAGGGGAGTTGCGTGCAAATGGCATCGACCTTGTCGACGACCTCGTGGCGATCGCCGGGCGCCGGCAGGGTTTCGATCTCGGCGCGTGATTGGCGATGCTGCCTGCGCAGCGCCTGCAAGCGGGTCTCGGCGGACTCGCTGTTTTGCTCCGCCTCTTCGAGGGTGACCTCGCCCTCTGGGAAATCGTCGATCTCCTCCAGCTCGATGAGAGCGCTCTGAGTGCGCTGGTACGCGATCCACGCCGGCCAGACCAGCGCATAGGCCTTGAGCCGTTCGCGCCGGCGCCGCAAATCGGCGAGCTCGGCGCACAGACCGCCGACCGCATCGGTGGCGGCGCGCTCGGCAGCCTGCCGCTCGGCATACGAAGACTCCCAGGCGACGGCCTCGCGCAGGCGCTCGTCGAGCTCGGTCCGCTCTGCCAACAGACGGTCGAGCTCGCCGCTGCCGTCGTCGGCGAGAAGCTCGGCCATGCGGCGGCGGATGGTCGCGGTGCCGTCGTAGCAGGCGGGAAACATGAGGCGCGGGTCGAGCGGCGCCGCATCGCCGGCCCCGGCGAAGTCGAACACCCTCTGCAGTTGGCCGCGCTCGCGATTGCCGAACAGTCGGCCCAGCTCTCCGAGATCGGCGGGCTCGCCGGTGGCGGTCCGAAATGTCTCGCTATCGGGCGAGCCGTTGGCGGCCAGCTCGAACTCGCCCCGGGAGGCCGACAACAGCACCGAGGTGCGAGCATCGCCGCTGCCGGGGGTCGCAAACAGGACTCGCCGGATCATCGCGATGGCTGTGTCCTTGCGTCGGGCGTCGTCGCTGAAGACGACGACAAGGCCGTTCGGCAGCTCGCCGCTGTCGAGACGCGGCAGCTCGGCTGCGCCGTCGATGGTCCAGGAGCGGACTCTCATCGCCCACTCTCCGCTTCGGCGTCGGTGCGGGCCGCGGCGAGGGCGATCGAGGTCGCATCGGCGATCAGCCGTTCCGCATCACCGGTTTCGAGCTCGGAAGTCCAGCGGCGCATGAGCGGGTCGAAGCGCCGGGCGAAGGAGTAACTGCGCTGCAGCGGATTGGCGAGGAGTGCGCGGCTCTCCTGCACGATCGCTTGCGCGAGGGGCTCGTTCGTCGCGTCGCCCTCATGCTTGGGCCGCGCCGGCCGCACTTTGGCGCACCAGACGAATGGATCCCAACTGGCGGTCTCGCTGCGGACGCGACGGACGATCTCGGCGGCGCGGCCCGGCTCGGCGAGCGGCTTGGCGCCGCGGCCGTCGAGGATGACGTCGACGATCAGAGCGCGGCCCGCGTTTGCCGCGCGCAGGCGATTCAGCTCGTCCATGATCTGATGACAGAGGAGGGCGTCGTCGAGCGAATAGCGCGCCGCGAACGACACCTCGGCGTAGCGGACGCCGTCGAGGGCGATGAGATCGACGGCGAGAACGCGATCGCCTTCCACTTCGGCGAGCATGGCTCCGCGCGCCCCGCGCTCGCGGCCGTCGCCGCCGCGCGCTTGCAAGGTACCGCTCTCGACGACCCATGGAGCGAAACCGCGCCGCGACGGTTCGACAGCATCACCGAGCGCCCAATAGGCGCCTTTGACTTTGCCGCGACCGGCCAGGTGCCGATCGAGATCGGCGGCCGCGTTGCCGTCGGGTAGCACGGCGATCAGCGGCAGCCCCTCCGGTGCGTTCGTGAAGTATGCCGTCAAGTCGATCGGGCCGTCGCCGGCGCTCTGGCCACACACCGCGGCGATCGCGGCGCCACCGCGCTCGACCTTGACCGTGAGCGGTCGGTCGGCGGGGAAGATGGTGAGATCGGCGATGCGCTCGGCCGCGAGCATCGGCTCCAGGTCGGCATCGGCCGGGCTGAGGGCGAGAAAGGTTTTGATGCCGTGCTCGGAGAGGCGGCGCAGCCCGGTGCGCAGGCGCAGGCGCGAAGCCTGTCCGGCGTGGCCCCCCGTGTCGCCCGCGGTGATTCCCCCGGCGACGGCCAGAAAGGCTGCCTTCCTCTCGATGCAGAGGCTGACCAGGTCGTCCCAGGCGCGCAGCGGCGCCGCGGCCAGCAGGTCGCGGGCTGATTCAGGTAGGCGACCAACGCCGGCAAAGGGGGCGTTGAGACGTAGTCCGGCCGCATGGACGAAATGGAATCGGCGCACCCAGAGGGCTCCTCGGTCAGCGAAAGGGGAGAGTGCTTCAGGGGGATGATAGCAAGCGGTGATCCTAGCCCAAGCGATTGAATTACAGCCAGGGAAAAATCCCCTGGCGGTGGCGAAACACCGTGCGTTGTGACGGTACCGCGAGCGCATGGAACCTGCGGCTTGCCACGTCCGTCGGAGTCGTTGGCGCGTTCTTGTGTTGCTTTCGCCACATCGCTTTGTTAGTCGCGATCGAACGCCGGGGCGTGGCGCAGCGTGGTAGCGCACCTGTTTTGGGAACAGGGGGTCGGCCGTTCGAATCGGCTCGCCCCGACTCGAGACATGCAATCTTCGAGCTCCAGATCGCAGGGCCGCTGCCGCGGCCCTGCGAAGTTTTTGACATAGGAGAGGCGACTCTCGAGATTGTTGCGGACGCGCCAGTAGCTCAGTTGGATAGAGCAGCGGCCTTCTAAGCCGCGGGTCAGGGGTTCGATTCCCTTCTGGCGCGCTTCTCTGCTGCCCGCGCTGCCGGCGCAGCGGTCTCGCCCGGCTGGTCTGGCCGTGTAATTTCGGCTAAGGGTCGTCGCCTGCAGCGGCGGCGCTGCAGTCGCGGTGGGTGTAGCTCAATTGGTTAGAGCGCTGGATTGTGGCTCCAGAGGTTGTGGGTTCGATTCCCATCACTCACCCTCGCCGCGACTCGCTTAGCCGGAAGCCGCGAAGCTGCTGGCGCAAGTTCCGGCATGCCGCGGCTCGATGACTGACCGCGCGCTTCGCCGCCGGATCGAGCTCGGCGAAGGTGGCTTGCAGCGGCGGGTAGTAGAAGACGGGGTCGTAGCCGAAGCCGGCCGCACCCGACGCGCGCTGCGCGATGCGGCCTTCGCAAGTGCCCGCGGCGACCAGCTCCCGGCCGTCCGGTGTGGCGAGGACGATGGCGCAGCGAAACCGCGCCGCGCGCTCGGCTTCGCCAACCCCTTCGAGCTTGCGCAAGAGGAGGGCAGTGTTGTCCGCGTCGCCGTCGCCGCAGTCGTGATCGGCGGCGAAGCGAGCCGAGCGGACGCCGGGAGCGCCGCCGAGGGCGTCGACCTCGAGACCGGAGTCGTCGGCCAACGCCGGCAGGCCGGTGTACCGTGCCGCGGCGTGCGCCTTGAGGCGCGCGTTGCCGACGTATGAGTCGGCGCACTCGTCGACGGGCGGAGCGTCCGCGAAGTCGGACAGCGCGACGAGGTCGAGATCCAGGTCGGCCAACAGCTCGGACAGCTCGCGGACCTTACCGCGGTTGCCCGTTGCGACAACCAGGCGCGTCATGCGCAGAGCATCAAGCCAGGCCCGCCTCGATTGCGGCACGCTGCGCGGCGCTGAGCTCGGCCATCGCGGCCGTTGCGAGACCGAGCATCCGGTTCATTTCGTCGCTGTCGAACGGCGCCGCCTCGGCCGTGCCCTGAACTTCGACGAAGCGCCCGTCGCCCGTCATGACGATGTTCATGTCGACGTCGGCCCGACTGTCTTCCTCGTAGCAGAGATCGAGGAGCACGGTACCGCCGACGATGCCGACACTGATGGCCGCAACCGACGTGCGCAGCGGATCGAGCTCCAGTGCGCCAGTCTTACGCAGGCGGGCGATGGCCAGGGACAAGGCGACGTAGGCGCCGGTGATCGAAGCGGTGCGAGTGCCGCCGTCAGCTTGAATGACGTCGCAGTCGAGCCAGATCGTGCGCGCTCCGAGGCGCTCGAGATCGACGACGGCGCGCATGCTCCGGCCGACGAGGCGCTGGATCTCTTGAGTGCGACCGCCGGCGCGGCGCGCGATGCGGGACGAGCCGGAGCCGGGCAACATTCCGTACTCCGCCGTCAGCCAGCCTCTTCCCGTGTCGCGCAGGAACGGCGGTACGGTGTCTTCGACACTGGCTGTACAGATCACTCGCGTCTCGCCGCACTCGATCAGTGCCGAACCATTCGCATTGCGGGTGAAGTTGGGCGTGATGCGCACCGGCCGTAGCTGATCCGCGCTTCTTCCGTCGATTCTGCCGTTCGATGTCATCCGGCAGGCAATAGCGAATGGCGGCCTCTCGGGCGAGGGCAGGCGGACTGAGTGGGAGCCGCCGCGGTGCGACGCCTCAAATCACCTGATCGGTCAGCCGCTGAGGCAGGAAGCAAAGCGTCATATATTTATCAGTCATTTTGCGCCAGAGGCCGTGCATCCTTTCGGCATAGGGCCTAGGGCGCCACTACAGATTGCGCGTTCACCCAAAACTCGCCCGATGCGCCCCCAGAGCGGCAAAATTCAGACGAAATTTGCCGTGTGTCAAAATCGTTGTTGCGACGAAGGTCGTATGAAGTTAATTTTTTGGCGCTTCGTTTGGCAGCTGGAGGAGGGAACGACGTGGCCGTGACGATGGAGAATTTCGTAATCAAGGGCTCGCATCCTGTGATGGAGAAGATCCTCCAGGTGGCCCAGAAGGTCGCCTCGACCGACTCGACGGTGATGATTCAGGGGGAGAGCGGCACCGGTAAAGAACTGATTGCCCGGTACATTCACGCGTATAGTCGGCGGGCGAATCAGCCCTTCATTGCCGTGAATTGCGGGGCAATTCCGCCCGACCTGCTGGAATCGGAAATGTTCGGCCATGAGCGGGGCGCCTTCACCGGCGCTGTCGGGGCGCGCATGGGCATGTTCCAACTAGCCAGTGGCGGCACCATCTTCCTCGACGAGATCGGCGAGATGACGTCGACGCTGCAGGTGAAGCTCCTGCGGGTATTGCAGGAGCGGGAGATTCGGCCGGTCGGCGCGGATCGAACTGTCAAGGTCGACGTGCGGGTCGTCGCTGCCACCAACCGCGATCTGGCGATGGAGGTGGAGAAGGGGCGCTTTCGCGAGGATCTGTACTACCGCCTTCAGGTGATCCCGGTGTTGCTGCCGCCGTTGCGCGAGCGCCGGTCGGACATCCCGGTTCTGGTGCAGCACTTTCTCGACAAGTACAACGCCAAGCACGACAGCCGGCGCTGCACGATTGCCGACGACGCGATGGTCCATCTGTGGGAGTACGACTGGCCGGGCAACGTACGCGAGCTCGAGAATCTGGTCGAGCGGTTGGTGGTTCTCAGCGAGGACGCCTACGTTCAAGTAGACCATCTTCCGCCCAACATCCGGTCGTTCATCTCGGAGAAGAAGATTCCGCGGCCGTCGCTCACCGAAGAGGGCATCGACTTGAACAAGGCGGTCGAGGAGTTCGAGTACCGCCTGATCGACGAGGCGCTGCGCCGGACGAAGGGCAACAAGCAAGCGGCAGCTCGCCTGCTCGGATTGAAAAGAACGACCTTGGTCGCGAAGCTGCGGCGCAAAGGCGGCGGTGCCAACCAGGCGGAAGGCTATCTCATCTGAACCGAAGGTCATCTCAATCGGTACGCAATCGGGTCCGACGGACTCCGCGGAAGGAATGAACATGAGTCAGAACGAAAGCCCGACGTCGGCACGCGTTCTCATCGTCGACGACGACGAGAACACCCTCGAGATCCTGCGCCGCTGGTTGGCGAAGGAAGGTTACACGACAGTCAGCGCCGCCGACGGACAACAGTGCCTGGACGCGTTGGCGAAGGAGGAGTTCGACATCGTCCTTCTCGATGTGATGATGCCGGGCGTCGACGGCATGCAGGTGTGCGAGCGGATGCGCGCCAATCCAGAGTGGCGCACCATTCCGGTGATTCTCCTGACGGCCAAGGACGACATGGAGACGCGGACGCGCGGCATGGCTCTCGGCGTCAGCGAGTATCTGACCAAGCCGATCAACAAGCAGGAGTTGTTCTCCCGCTTGCGCGCCCAGGCCCACACCCGTGAGCTCGATAGGCGTATGGATCGCACCGCCGCGGCGATCGCCGAGATGGGCGACGATTGACCGATCCTCCGAGGCGCGGCATGCAACTCGGCATGCCGCGCCTCGACATCGAAGATGCCGCGACCGACGACGTCCTGCGTCGGATTCGGGTAGTCCTCGTGCGACCCCAGGGCGCTGCCAACCTCGGCGCGGTGGCGCGGGCGATGAAGAACATGGGGCTGACCGATTTGTGTCTGGTCGGGACCTCGCGGCGTCGCGTTGCTGCTGCATCGACGACGGCGGTCCATGCGGTCGACTTGATCGCCGGCGCGCGCCGCGTCGGCTCGATTGCCGACGCAATTGCGGACTGCAATCTGGTGGTTGGAACGTCGGCTCAGGAAGGGCCGTATCGCCGCGAACCGGAGACGCCCGAGGAGATCGCCGACGAGCTGCTCGCGGTGGCGCGAGCGGGCCGGGTGGCGATCGTTTTCGGCCCCGAGAGTCACGGCCTCAGCCGAGAAGACCTGCAGCACTGCCAGCGTCTGATACGAATCGACACGGCGCAGGAGTACGCATCGATCAATCTCGCGCAGGCGGTTTTGCTGGTCTGCTATGAGCTCCGCCGCCACGCGGCGGCCCCGGCCGGCGCGGCGAGGCGCCCCGCTGCGACCGCAGCCGACATCGCGCGCCTCGACGCGCGCATGAAGAGCGCGCTCCTCGAGATGGGCTTTCTCAACTCGCAGAACCCAGACCGCATCATGTTCGCCCTGCGGCGCATGCTCGGCCGCGCTGTGTTGCGGCCGCTCGAGGCGCGCATCCTCACGGCTCTCGCGGGGCAACTGCAATGGTGCGCGACAGCGGCGAGGGCTGCCAAGGAGGCGGGCATCGCCATCCCGAAGTCGCAACGCCGATCTCAGTCCGGACATTCGGAGCCGTAGGGCTCGCCCCTGCGAGCTGAGCGCGAATCGCTGCCATGGCCGGCAGTGTCGACGCGTGTGTCTTGCGCAGGTGCACTGACCGTCGCTAGGGTCAGCCGTCATGGCGAAGGCGAAGGTGATCTTGATCGACGATGCGGTGCGGGCGCGGCGCCGGGCGCAGGAACGCGCAGTCACAGAGCGCTGCATCGAGATCGTGCAGCTCAATCTGGCTTGGGCATTGGCGCAGTTCACCAACGGCCCGCCGGAAGAGCGGCCAGTGCGAGCGCGGCAGATCCGTCAGCTCGGAGAGATCCTCGAGTACGTCACCGGTTGAGCGAGCGGCGGAAGGCCGCTTGCGCCGCCGTTGCGGCGCTGTTGTAGTCGTTGCGATGAAACCGCGCGCGCTGCTTGTGATGGCGCTGCTCGCCGCTTCGATCGGGGCGGGAGGCCCCGCTGCCGCGGACGTTTCGTACACGCAGGAGCGCGAGCTCGGTAAGAAGTTCGACATGTTCGCGCACGAGAGCCTGCCGCTGGTGCGCGACCAGGAAATCGTCTCCTACGTCGACGACATTGGTCAGGAGATCGTCGGCGGCCTGAAGGACTCCTTCTTCGATTACCGATTCGCCGTCGTGAACGATGGCTCGATCAACGCCTTCGCGGTGCCGGGTGGCTACATCTACGTCAACACGGGATTGCTCAACCACGCCCGGAACGACGACGAGGTGGCGGCGGTGCTCGGGCACGAAGTCGCGCACGTGCACGCCCACCACATGGCCCGCCAGCAGGAGAAGAGCCAGTTGCTCAACTACGCCAGCATGCTGGCGATGTTGGGGGCGGTCGTGCAGCCGGCTTTGGCGTCTCTGGCCGTTGCCGGCAGCCAGGCGGCGCAGCTCAAGTACCGGCGGGAGTTCGAGCAGGAGGCCGACTACCTGGGTGTTCGCTACCTTCGAGAGACCCGCTACGACCCGCGGGCCATGCTCGACTTCTTCAAGAAGCTGGAGAACCAGACCCGGGCGATGCCGAGTTTTCTACCGCCCTATCTCCTGTCGCATCCGCTGACGGAGGAGCGACTCAATCACCTCGAGGCCATCTTGCGGGCCAAGCAGTGGGAGGGACACGAGCGGGCGGATGCGAACATGCGTCTGCAGCGCGTCCAGGCCCTGGCGCGAGCGAAGTACGAAAAGCCGCAGGACGTTCTCGATCAGTACTCGAGGCTGCGTGCCGACAGTGCCGGCAATCCGAACGCCGACTATCTGTTCGGCATCGTCGCGCTCGAGACCGGCCGATTGAAGGAGGCCGAGTCGGCGCTCTCTATCGCCGACGCCGCCGGTATTCCGGGTAGCAAGCGTGAGTTGGGGCGCCTTGCCCTGCGCCAGCGCCAACCCGACAAGGCGGCGACGCTGCTACGCGAACATCTGACCGTGCAAGGCGATGATGCGACCGCCTGGGTCGATCTAGCCAAGGCGCTGGAGGCCACGAGGAATACGGAAGAGGCGAAGATCGCGTACCGGCGCGCCCTCGACGTGGCGCCGGAGCTCGAATCGGCCCATGAGGGGTACGGCATGCTGGCCGGCCGCGACGGCGATCCCGGCGCGGGCTTCTACCACCTTGGCCTGGCTGCCCAGCGGCGCGGTGAGTATGCGCGGTCTCTCGATCAGCTCAAGCGCGCCTTGCCGCTCATTGCATCCGACTCGGAGCGTG
Source organism: uncultured bacterium (assembly GCA_902826395.1). Classification (GTDB taxonomy): domain Bacteria; phylum Desulfobacterota; class Binatia; order HRBIN30; family CADEER01; genus CADEER01. The sequence goes on along the minus strand of CADEER010000004.1, from coordinate 84,327 downwards.
AGGCGCGCGCCAAGGCTGCGATAGCCGACCTGGAAACCTATCTGGAGATCGAACCGAGCGCGGCGGAGTAGGGCAACACGGCGTCAGTGGATGCCGCCGCCCATCGCCAGCGCCGCCGGGTCGATGCCCAGTTGGCGGATCGCCAGTTCCCAGACATCTTCGGCGGGTGCGTCGAACAGCAGGTGGCGGTTCACGGGGACGGTCAGCCACGCCGAGTCTGCCAGCTCGCGGTCGAGCTGCTTCGGTCCCCAGCCGGCGTAGCCGACAAGGAATCTGCTGCGGCAGCCCGGCCGCGTTCCCTCGACCAGCTCGCGCAGCAGCTCGCTCGATGCGGAGAGGTAGAGTCCCGGCGCGATCTCGACGGCGTCGTTGAGCTGCTCCGAGAGGAGAAGCCAGCCGCGCCCGGGATCGACCGGACCGCCGATCGACACCTCGAGACCACTGTCCGATGCCGGAGGCGGATCGAAGTCGACTATCTCCGAGGCGAGCGCGTCGGTGTTGCGGTTGATCACGAGTCCCATGGCGCCGCTGTCGTGGTGCTCGCAGAGCAGAACCACGGACTTGCTGAAGTTCGGGTCCTGGAGCTGCGGCATCGCGACCAGAAAGGTGGGGGCCAGCGACTGTGGCTGCTCTGTGGTGGACTTCATGCTGCTCCGACCTCCCGACTGGGGACGGCTCGATTGTTTGCGGCGGTCCGGGTGAAGTCAACGCTCAATCTTGCCCATATCGCTGGTGCTCCCGGACGAACGTCAGCGATTGCATCGACGTCATGCGATCTGGGTAGACGATGCCGCGCAGGTGATCGCATTCGTGTTGAATGACGCGGGCGTGGAATCCCTCGGTCTCGATGGCGAGTGGTGCACCGCGGCGATCGAGCGCGCGCACGCGAACACTGGTGTAGCGCGGCACGCGCCCGCGCAAATCCGGCAGGCTGAGGCAACCTTCCCAGTCTTCCTCCATCTCGTCGGTGTTGGGCGATACCTGCGGGTTGATCAAAACGGTCAGCGGGATCGGTGCCGCGTCGGGGTAGCGGGGGTTTCCCGCGACTTCGAAGACGACGATCTGTACGGACTCGTGAATCTGCGGCGCGGCAAGGCCGGCGCCGTCGTACTCGCGCATGGTTTCGATCAGGTCGTCGATCAATGTCTGGATGCGCGGCGACCCGATCTCCGCCGGCGGCACCTCTGCCGCGATGCGGCGCAGCACGGGTGTGCCGAGTCGGGCGACTTTGCGAATAGCCATGGGTTCTTGTAGCACGGCCTCGGAGCGTGGCCTACGCGATCGTTCGCGCGGCGGTTGATTCGCAGCGTGTGTCGATGGTGGGTGGTCGGTGGCAAGTCGGGAAGGTGGGCGAACGGCAACGATGACTGCGGGGCGACTGACACTGAGGCGCAAGCTCTCGTGGGTAGCTGTCCTGTACTTCGCGGAGGGGATGCCCTTCGGCATCGTCAAGGACGTCCTCCCCGTCTACTTTCGCGTTCACGACGTCGATCTGACGGAGATCGGCTTGGCATCGTTGCTCGGTCTGCCCTGGACGCTGAAGGTCCTGTGGTCACCGCTCGTCGACCGATTCGGCAAGCGCCGCGATTGGATCAGCGCGTGCCTGTTCGCGCTCAGCGGTTTTACCGCGGCGATCACTCTATTCGACCCTGGCGCGATCCCCCTCGCACTCTGGGTCGTCCTGATCGCGATGACGTGCGCGTCGGCGACGCAGGACATCGCGATCGACGCGTACACGATCGGTCTGGTCGAGGACGGCGAAGAGGGCGATACGAACGGCGTGCGAGTCACGGCATACCGCGTGGCGCTGATCACCACCGGCGGCGGTCTCCTGCTGCTCCTCGGCTGGCTCGGGTGGAACGGCGTCTTCTGGTGCGCGGCGGGAATCTTTGCCGGCCTGGCGCTGCTGAGCAGAGCAATGCCGGAGCCGACGGCGGTGGTCGGCGAGCGATCGGATTCACTGGCCGCGCTCCGCCGATGGCTGATGCAGCCAGGAGCGTGGGCGCTGTTTGCGTTCATCCTGATCTACAAGGTCGGCGACGCGGCGATGGCACCGATGGTGAAGCCGTTTTGGGTCGACCGCGGTCTGGCCGTCGAAGAGATCGGCCTGGTGTCGACCACGTTCGGCGTTGCGGCGACGATCGCCGGCGCCCTGATCGGCGGCCGCCTCACCGATCGCTGGGGAATTTTCTGGGCGCTGCTCGTTCTCGGTGCGCTGCAGGCGCTCTCCAATCTCGGGTACACGGCTGTCGCCTGGCTCGATGCGCCGCCGCCGGCGATGGCCGTCTCGTCGCTGGCCACCGCGGGCGCTGCATTGCTCGAGCCGGCGCGACTCTCGATCTACGCGGCGTCCCTCATCGAGTCGTTCACCGGCGGCCTGGGAACGGCGGCATTCCTGGCCTTCTTGATGCACGTCTGCGAGAAGCGCCACGCCGCTGTTCAGTACGCGCTCCTCTCCGCTGTCTTCGCGCTATCGCGCGACGTCGCCGGTGCCGCCAGTGGTTGGGCGACGACGCGGCTCGGCTACGACGCCTACTTCGCGATGACCTTCGTGCTGGCCTTTCCCGGTCTGATGCTGTTGCCGAAGCTGCGGCCGTGGATCCGCGATCGGGACTGAGGAGTCGATGCGATGGGAATGCGAGGATCGACCAGAGTTGCGGTCCACAAGGCGGGCGATCGAAGTCGGCGGCAGGCCGAGCGACGTGCAGTCGGAGACGCCGAGCAGCGGCTGTCGATTCTTCTGGTGACGGAGACCGCCGGCGGTGCCACGGCTGCGAGGACCGAGTTGGAGGCCTGCGACTTTGACGTGCAGATCGTCGAGCTCAACGGCGATCTCGATCGCGGGGCGCGTCGCATCGCAGCGCGGGCGGCAGACGACCGGCTGATCGTCTGCGATGGTGCGGGTGACCGAGCGTGCGAACGAGCCTTCTTCTTGTGCCGTGCCGCCGGCGATCGGGCGGTGGTCCTGCTCGCTATCGGCGATGACGTGGAGGATGAGCCGATCGAGCTTCTGGCGGCGTCGATGCGCAAGGCACTGCCCCAGTGCCGCATCGCACTGCTCAGTGATCGCGTAGCGGAGAGCGAACGGCCGAGCGGCGGACCGCGCCGGACGGCGCCGACGGCACGACGCGTTGCGAGGTTGGCGGAGCTACTGCGCTCGATTGCCGATCGATCGACCGTTTGGCCGGAGAATAGGAAGTTCCGCCTGTGATGCTGCGGCGACCTCGCGAGTCATCGTGCTGCCGAAGCATCTAGGAAGGGGGGGCAGGGGAGCCGCGACCGCTGGGCTTGGGTTCGCGACTCCCCTGTGTGGGTCAGACGCGAGTACGCGTCGACTATTTACATCTGCAGGTTCCGTACCAGCTCGACGAGGTGCCATCGCTTTTCGAGCACAGCGTGTCGAGCGCTCCATGTGTCCGCGAAGCGTGCCCACGCGACACGCACCGTGCTGGCAATTTGAGCAACGCGATGAGCACGGACGCAGCGATGATCCGACGAGACGGGCAACCGGATGTGCGTGGCTCCCGGTGTCTCTTCCCAGTCTTGACTTCGCGGCACCCCGCCCATAGGAAACGCGAAAAGCCGCCGTGGTGAGGAGTGGGCTAATTGGTAAGCCACCTGACTCTGGATCAGGCGATTGCAGGTTCGAGTCCTGCCTCCTCAGTTCTTGGTC
>CADEER010000004.1:1318-80554 GCA_902826395.1 uncultured bacterium | reverse complement strand
GCGGCGCGCGCATCGAATGGATTCCATGAGGGTGTAGAAATAAGAGTAGCAGCGCTTTCTCAATTGAGCAGAGCGCGCGCGGTCCCATCGTCTAGCTTGGCTTAGGACACCGGCCTCTCACGTCGGTAACACGGGTTCGAATCCCGTTGGGACCACTTTCGCAAGCAATTCGAACCGGCTTTTTCGCCCTCCCCTCGCATGGACTCGGCATCGCCTTCGGGGGTTCGCAGCGCGGTGGCCAGGGCCCGGCTTCCACGCCCTCGCCTATAAAGTCGATGAAGTTTTCGATCTTGCGCTCCAGGTCTCGAAGCTCGTCTCCTCTTGATCTCCCGCAGGGCCCGCTGCACCCGTCCAAGGGCTATCGGGTCCCGGAGGGTTCATAGCTCTCGCGCAGGTCGTCGATCTCGATGTTCTCTCCGCCGTACCGCCCTTGGATGGGCCTGCGGAACGCGCCGGCGCCGCGCTTGCGCAAGATGGCACTGACCAGTGACTTGGGATGCCGCCGCGAGATGCCGCGCACCGCTCGTTCCAGAAGGAACGGCCCCTTGCCTGGCTTGCGTCCAAGAACATTCTCCAGGCAACCGACGAGATACCGCATCAAGTGTCGGTCCGAGACGCGTTGCAGCAGATCATCAAGGCTCAGGCGCGGCCCATCGAGTGGAAAGACCGAGGGAAGTTCCCGAGAGATGAATCCGGTCTGTTCACCGCTGCTGGCGCCCACCGTGATCTTGAGTATGTCGTAGTCGTTGACCGCGGCGAGATCCATGAAAAACAACGGACTGAACTGATAGAAGCCGTGGTTGATGTAGTTGTTGCAAGGCAGACAGTGGATCATGATGCCGCCCGGTTCCGTCAGCTCGTGGGCGTTCCGGAAGACCGCAGCCTGGTCGAAGATGTGCTCGCCTGTGCCGTTGTTGGTAACCAAGTCGAAGCGGCGCTCGAAGCCGTATCTGGAGCGCAGGTCCTCGTTGAGGTCCATGATTAGGCTTCCGTGCGACGAGTTGACGTCGACCGCGTCGTAGCCCTCAAACCCGATTGCCTTGAAGAAGCGCTCGGTCAGCCGGTCGCGCTCGCCGCGCCGGTATGCCTCCTCGATGGCCGTAAGCTCCGAGCCATCCAGAGTAGCGCCGCACCGCGTCAAGAACCGTCGAACCTCTTCGAGCTTGTTCCCTTTGGCGCGAAATGTCTGATTGCCGAACTCGATTGCCGTTGGTGCATTTCCCAGCAGGCCGCGCGCCTCGCACACCAGTTGGATCATGAGATTGTTGAACGCCATGAGATCCGTCTCCTGTGCTTCTATGGGGCGGCGCTTCTCATGACTGCCGGAAAAGCCGATTGGCGATCCGGCGGCTCCAAGAAAGGTCGGTCTGGTGTGGAGCTACATCGAACAGCCGTGGCGTCGTGGGATAAACCTCCGCGATGATGTTGCAGAGCTGGCGCGGATAGGGGCTTGCCGCACGGGCGCTGACCCCGTGCACCGCGGCCAGTGAGTTCAACACCCAGACGGTTCTGTTCGGGCCGTAAGGAACCTTGGCGAAGGGCTCGACCAGGTCGTCCCTGACGTAGCGCCTTTCATAGAATCCGATTCTCCTGTCGCTCTTCCAGCGATAGAGCACGATGTCTCCGCCCTCAGCCCGGTCGCGCTCGTCCTTGACGTAGAACAGGCTGGCGAACAACTCCTTCGGATTGTCGATGTGCGGCCCGATCACCGAAGTTCCGCCCGTGCTCGGCGAGTTCATGCCAATCTGGCAGTCGAGGGCAACCTCGCAATCGCGTGCACGGTCGCCGCGGCGCCGGATGCCGGCCCTCACCCTGCCGCCCGGCGCCTTGTGTTGCATCCGCGGAACGAGATCGGGATAGGCCGATGCAATGGTTGGGCCCAGCTTGTGCATGACCTCATCGAAGAACGCCTGTGACGTGTGGTAGGCAACGAAATCGTACCAGAGGCGGGATGTCAGTGCGGGGGTGGCGAGGATCTCTGCCGCCGAGAGGTCGTAGCGGGCATTGGGCCGCATGCTTGCCTCCCGCTTGCGGTGAGCGTTGGCGAAGACCGTTTCGACCGAAGGATACGAGGCGGCCAGTTCCGCATAAATCGCCTCGGGCAGGGTGTTTTCGAGCACCGCGTAGGGATACGGCTCCATCTTGAGATGACTCGAGCGGAAGCCCTGCAGAATGCTCAGGTTGGTCACGAAGTTATTCCAAACTGATGGCTAGAAACGGAAAATCTCCAAGGTGAACCGATCGCTGGCTGGCGCCCGCAACCCCAGGGGAGCTAGTTGCGCGGCCTCGATCTCTCCGATGGATGCCGCCAGGCGTGTCTTGACCGCGCCGGGGTGCGGAGGCTTGGCGAAAACACAGATATACCCCACCGGCGGCATCGCATTCGTCGCCATGTGTTGGGCTAACGGGCGCGCGCGCAGCGGTAGTTGCAGCGAGCCAGCTTGTCGCCATCGTCGGCGAACTCTTCACTGCAGCGGTTGCTGCATCGCTCGGCCTGGGCGCAGCCCTCTTCGCAGAGCTCCCGATTGGCGGGCTCACTGCCGTAAAGCTCGCGGCAGAGGTCGCCGCATCGGGATACCGGCGAGGTACCCTCCTTGGCGACATCGGGTTGGCTCGCGGCGGGCGCTGGCGGGGCATCGAGCTCCTCCGCGAGCACGCGATGGCCTGGGGCTGTCGCGATGAGAAGGATTGCCCAGAAGAGGGCGGTGGAGGTGGCGCGCACGCATGTACGATGTACCGAGCGCTGGTACCGCCGCAAGGGTTTTGTCGCTGCGGAGGCTCGGCCGGAGTGTCGATCCCGCTGACCGCCTTCGGGGTATCTAAATGGACGTCGGAACCAATTGTTGTCGCCAGATGCCTGCGATACGGTCGCGTCCTTCGTTGGGGGGGACGCTGTCTTGAACGAATCAGAGAAGATCCATTCCGCGGCAATGGATGCAGTGCGCCGCGCGGCAGTCGTCTGCCGGGCGGTGCAGGCAAAGCTGGTGGATGCATCGACGCTCGAGAAGCGCGACAAAAGTCCCGTCACCGTCGCCGACTTCGCGTCACAGGCGGTCGTCTGTGCCACCTTGCAGCGACATCTCGGAGCGGTCGCAATCGTCGGGGAAGAGGATGCGCAGGAGCTGCGGCGCGACGAGAATCGAAGTCTGCGCGCCGAAGTCGTCGCGCAGGTGAGGAGTGTGATCGGCGGCGCCGAGCCGAGCGAGACCGAGGTCCTGGATTGGCTCGACCTCGGCAACGCCGAAGCGCGCGGCGGTCGCTATTGGACGCTCGATCCGATCGACGGCACCAAAGGGTTTCTGCGCGGCGAGCAGTACGCGGTGGCGCTGGCTTTGATCGAGGACGGTGAGGTGGTCTTCGGGCTGCTCGGTTGTCCGAACCTGGACCGGAGCGGTGCGCCCGGTGCGTTGTTCGTCGCGGCGCCGGAGCTCGGTGCGCGCATGTTGGATCTGTGGGACGCGAGTGATCACAGTGGCCGGGCGATTCATGTCGCGTCGATCACCGATCCCGCCGCGGCGCGCTTTTGCGAATCGGTGGAGTCGGGCCACTCGGACCAGGACGAATCGGCCGAGATCGCCCGGCGGCTCGGCATCACCAGCGAGCCCTACCGCATCGACAGTCAGTGCAAATACGCGTGCGTAGCGCGCGACGACGCGTCGATCTACTTGCGACTGCCGACTCGCAAGGACTACCGCGAGAAGATCTGGGACCACGCGGCGGGCAAGCTGGTCGTCGAATGCGCGGGCGGTCGGGTCACCGACGTCGACGGCCGCAAGCTGGACTTCACCCGAGGCCACACGCTGGCCGACAACCGGGGGATCATCGCGACCTGCGGCTCGATCCATGATCGCGTGCTCGAGGCGGTCGCGGCAGTGCGCGTCGACTGATTCGCTGCTCCCCGGCGAGGCACCGGTGCATAGCGAGCGACAAAGCCTCGTCATATCAACTGCCTAGCACTCTGCATCGAAAGTGCCGGAAGCGAAAATCGCGCTTGCAAGGGCGCGATTTCAGGCATTAGCCTTGCTCAGGCTTAGAGGCAGGGTTGCTGATGCGGCACCGTCGAGAGTGCGCTCTCTTAGTGATGTGGTGGATTTTCGTTCGCGCCTTTGCTGCCAATGCCGCTGATCCATTCGCAGCAACACTGGGTGACCGACAGGACGACGAATTCTACGAGCGACTGGCGCTCGACCCGGTGGGGGCCCGCCAACAGCAATTGCTCCATCACTTGATGGTGGGGGCCGAAGTCTCCGGAAAAGATCGAATAAAGACAAAGTCACTGGATCTCGCTCCGATGGCCGAGATGGCCATCGCGTACGTTCAGGGAATGGGTATGTCGGTTGTCGAGCACCGCGACGAGAAAGGCCGGCGACGGATTGCGCTCTCCGCGCAGTTCTCGGTTGCCGAGGATATGCCCGACGTGAAGATGCACCTCGGCGATAGACCCTTAGAGCCGATGGGCGCGTTCTATCCCGCGAAGAAGGGCTTTCGCTTCGCGGTGGTGTATCCGATGAGGAACTTCTCGCTCCGTCTCGAGGGCGGCGACGACAGTGAGTTCGGCAGCATCGCAGTGGCAGGCGTTTCGTGGGTGCATCCGAGCAAGCGCTTCGCCGCTGGCTTCGGCTTGCACGGCGGCGATCTCGACAGCGTCAACAGCAACCTCGGTGCGATCTTCCAGTTCCGCATGAACTTGAAGTGACGCATCGACTCCGCTCGCCGGGGTGGATCGGCGCGAGCAAATCCTGGATTGTGCGGCATGACCGACCGCATCGAGCCGGGCGACCGGCAGATTCGCAATGGCATCTTCCTCGCGCCATTTCATCCGACCCGTGAGGATCCGACGCTCGCCATCCAGCGCGACCTCGAGCTGATCCGTTTTCTGGACGAGATCGGTTACGACGAGGCGTGGATCGGCGAGCACCACTCCGCGGGCTTCGAGATCATCGCCTCACCCGAGTTGTTCATTGCGGCTGCCGCGGAACGGTCGAAGCGCATCAAGCTCGGGACCGGAGTGGTGTCGCTGCCGTACCACCATCCGCTGATGGTGGCCAATCGCATCATTCAGCTCGATCATCAGACGCGCGGCCGGGTGATGTTCGGCATCGGTCCGGGGTTGCTGCCGTCCGATGCAGAAATGCTCGGAATCGAAGTCGCGACTCAGCGGCCGCGCATGAACGAGGCGCTGGAGGTGATCCTGCGGCTGTTTCGCGGCGAAACTGTCAGCCGCGAGAGCGAGTGGTTCACGCTGCACGACGCGACCTGCCAGTTGCGCCCGTTCACGCGACCGCATCCCGAGATCGCCGTTGCCAGCACGGTGACGCCCAACAGCGCCATTCTCGCGGGTACGCACGGCCTCGGTATGCTGTGCGTCGCCGCGACGACGGTCAACGGGTACGACGTGCTGGGTACCAATTGGCAGATCGCAAACGACACGGCTGCCAAGCACGGTATGCGGATGGACCCGTCGCGCTTGCGGCTGGTCGGCCCGATGCATCTCGCCGAGACGCGCGAGCGAGCGCTCGACAATGTCCGCTTCGGCCTCGCCGATTGGGCGTCGTACTTTCGATCGGTCAACCCCGCTTCGCCGCCCGAGCTCTCGGCTGCCGATCCCGCGGCGGCGATGGTCGAGTCCGGAATGGCAGTGATCGGCACTCCGGACGATGCGGTGGCGCAGCTCGACCGTCTATGGGAGCGAACGGGCGGCTTCGGTTGCTTTCTTCAGCTCGCGCACAATTGGGCGAGTTGGGAAGACACGCTGCGGTCGTACGAGCTCTTCGCGCGTTACGTCACACCGGTGTTCGCCGGTGCCAACCGCGGCCGCAACGCCTCGCTCGCCGCCTATGCCGCCCACAGCCACGAGCTGATCGGCAGAGCGATCGGCGCGACCATGGAGGCGATCAACAAGAACGCGGGTGAGATCGAGCAGGCGATCAAGAACAGGAGTCAGGACTCAGGGACCGGGGGCCAGGGAAGGTAGGGATCTATTCCTGGCCCCTGGCCCCCGATCCCTGACCCCTGTCGAGCATCATCTCCAGCGCATGGTCCAGTCGGCGCAGCACCCGATCTTTGCCGAGGACATCGATCAGCTCGTAGATGCCTGGACTGACGGTGCCGCCGGTCAGCGCGACCCGCACCGGCTGGGCGAGCTTGCCGAGCTTTAGAGCGTGCGTTTCCAGCACGCGCTCGAAGGCGCCCTGTATCGCGGCCGTGTCCCACATGGTGAGGCTGGCGAGAGCGGCGCGCAGATCGCCGAGTACTGCCGGCGATGCGGTGGCGAGATGTTTATCCACCGCGGCGGCGTCGAAGGTCAGATCGTCCTGCAGATAGTAGTGGGCGGCGTCGACCAGCTCGCTCAGTGTCTTTGCGCGTTCCTGCAGAGTGGCCACCATGCGCGCCAGCCACGCGTCGTTGCCGGGGATCTGCCAGGCGCGCGCCTCGATCAGCGGCTTTACCGCCGCGGCGAGCTGCGGCGCCGGCAGTGTCTTCAGGTGTTGGAAATTGACCCACTCGAGCTTCTCGCCGTTGAAGACGCCGGCCGACGAGCCGACGTTGTCGAGCGAGAAGTGCTCGATCAGCTCGGCACGCGTGAAGATCTCCTGGTCGCCGTGCGACCAACCGAGTCGGGCCAGGAAGTTGATGACCGCATCGGGCAGGTATCCCATGTCCTGGTACGCCAGCACGGATGTGGCGCCGTGGCGCTTGCTCAGTCTGCCCCCGTCGGGTCCGAGGATGAGGGGCAGATGGGCGAATTCCGGCACAGGCAGCCCGAGCGCCTTGTACATCATGATCTGTTTGGGCGTGTTGGAGAGATGGTCCTCACCCCTGACGACGTGGGTGACGCGCATCTCGGCGTCGTCGACGACGACGACGAAATTGTAGGTCGGCGAGCCGTCGGTGCGGCGGATGACGAGATCGTCGATTTCGCGATTGTCGAACAGCACCGGGCCGCGGATGAGGTCGTTGACGCCGGTTTCGCCGTCGTCGGGCGTGCGGAAGCGGACGACATGCGGTGCCTGCGGGTCGACGTCGGTCCGGTCGCGGCAACGCCCGTCGTAGCCCGGCCGGCGGCCCTCCGCCTGCGCCTTCTGGCGCATCGCGTCGACCTCTTCGGGGGTGCAGGTGCACCGGTAGGCATGACCCGATGCGAGCATGCGCTCGACGTAAGGAGCGTAAACGTCGCCTCGCTCGCTCTGGTAGAACGGCCCCTCGTCCCACTGCAGACCGAGCCAATGCAGGCTGTCCAGAATCGCGGCGATCGATTCGTCGGTCGAGCGGTCGCGGTCGGTGTCCTCGATCCGCAGCACGAAGGTGCCTCCGTGCCGGCGGGCCAGGAGGTAGTTGAACAGGGCGGTGCGTGCACCGCCGATGTGTAGGTAGCCGCTGGGACTGGGCGCGAAGCGGGTGCGCATCTCGGACATCCCTTCGCGACTACAGCCGCGAGGGGAACGGGTCAACGCGCGCCACCGGCTTTGTGGCGGCGGCGGCCCCGTCCGACCGCCCTGGTCAGGTGCGGGGGCGTGCCCCTACGGCGGCGACGGGCCGGCGCGCAGCCGTCACCACCGTGGAATCCGCCTTGATTCCCCGTGGCCAACTTGCTAGCTGACCTGGTTCGGCTACACGCCGAGAATTCTGAGGTTTTGCGTCCGCCGACGAGGTCGGCGGACGAGACGGATCGAAACGAGGACGACCGGGTTTTTGAGCGGCACTACAGGCACGTAGCTCAGGGGGAGAGCACTTCCTTGACACGGAAGGGGTCGGCGGTTCAAATCCGCCCGTGCCTACCATGAGCGCGGGAGCGCCGGGCAGGCCGGCGTTCCCGCGCGACGCAATCACCGAGACGATGAGCGCCGGAACGACACAGAGAATCGAAGAAGGCGCGACCGGCATGCGAGCCGTCGACGTTCTGAAGGCCGCGGGTGCCGATCTCAAAGGCGCGGTTGCCGCGAAGGTCGATGGCGTGGTGGTCGACCTGGGGCGTGAGGTCGACGAAGGCGCCCGAGTCGAGGCCGTCGGTGCGGCGACGCCAGAGGGGCTGGACGTCATTCGCCACTCGGCGGCGCATTTGATGGCGCAGGCCGTGCAGCGAATCTTTCCCGGTACGCAGGTGACGATCGGCCCGGTGATCGAGCACGGCTTCTTCTACGATTTCGCCCGCCCGGAAGGCGCCTTCACTCCCGAGGATCTCGAGAAGATCCAGAAGGAGATGAAGAAGATCGTCAAAGACAATCTGAAGGTTTCGCGCGAGGTGGTGTCTTTCGACGAGGCCGTCGCGCTGTTCTCGTCGATGGGCGAGGACTACAAGGTCGAAATCATCCGCGCGCTGCCCGCCGATCAGCCGATATCGCTGTATCGACAGGGAGAGTTCGTCGATCTGTGTCGCGGCCCGCACGTCCCGTCGACGGGTCATCTGAAAGCCGTGCAACTCACGCACGTGGCCGGCGCGTATTGGCGCGGCGACGAGCGCAACGCAATGTTGCAGCGCATCTACGGCACGGCGTTCGCCGATCGCGAGGCACTGGAAGCCCATCTGGCGCGCGTCGAGGAGGCCAAGAAACGCGATCACCGGCGCCTCGGGCAGGAGCTGGATCTGTTCACGTTCGATCCGGTCGCACCGGGCAGTCCCTTTTTTCATCCCAAGGGCGCCTTCGTATACAACCGTCTGATCGGCTACGTGCGGTCGCTGTACGACAAGTACGGCTACGACGAAGTGATCACGCCGCAGGTGATGGACGTCGAGCTGTGGCACAAGTCGGGGCACTACGAGAACTACAAGGAGAACATGTATTTCTCGAACCTCGAAGAGCGGGAGTTCGCGGTGAAGCCGATGAACTGCCCGTCGCATTGCGTGATCTACAACTCGCGCATGCGTTCGTATCGAGATTTGCCGATTCGCTACGCCGATTTCGGGCGCCTGCACCGCGCCGAGCGCTCCGGCACGCTGCACGGTCTGACTCGTGTGCGTTCGTTCTCACAGGACGACGCGCACATCTTCTGCACACCGGAGCAGATCGGCGACGAGATCGCCTCGCTCCTGAAGATGATCGACGAGGTCTACGCCGACTTCGGATTCGATGAGCGGCGAGTCTACCTGTCGACGCGGCCGGAGAAATCGATCGGTGGCGACGACATGTGGGAAAAGGCGGAGGGCGCGTTGGCCGACGCTTTGCGCGGTGCCGGCATGGACTTCGAGATCAACGCGGGCGACGGCGCATTCTACGGGCCGAAGATCGACTTCGTTTTCTTCGACGCCCTGCAACGCGGCTGGCAGCTCGCGACCATCCAGTTGGATTTCGGCGCGCTGCCCGAGCGTTTCGACCTCAAGTACGTGAGCCCGGACGGGAGCGAAGCCCGACCCGTGATGATCCATCGCGCCGTGCTCGGCGCCATCGAGCGCTTCATGGGAATTCTCATCGAGCATTGCGGCGGCGCGTTTCCGCTCTGGCTCGCTCCGGAGCAGGTGCGGGTGCTGACGCTCACCGAGCGCAACGAGGAGTACGGCGCGACCGTGCGGGATCGCCTGCGCGCCGCCGGTGTGCGCGCGGAGCTGGACGACCGCAACGAGAAGCTCGGCTACAAGATTCGCGAGGCGCAGGTGCAGAAGGTGCCCTACGCCGTAATCGTCGGCGACGAGGAGATGGAGAAGCAGATGGTCGCACCGCGCAAGCACGGTGAGCGGGGCGGCGACGCCATGGGGTTGCAGGAGTTCGTGGACAGGGTGGTGGCCGAGGCCAGACCCCGCGCCGCGTAGATCGGAAACCAGGAGAGTAAAATGCCCAAGATGAAGACCAACCGCGGCGCGGCGAAGCGATTCAGCAAAACCGGCACCGGCAAGATCAAGAGGAAGCGGGCCTATTTGCGCCACATCCTCACCAACAAGACGTCGAAGCAGAAGCGCGGTTTGCGCAAGGGCGCGCTGGTGGCGGACGTCGATGCGCCGCAGATCCGGGCCCTGTTGCCGTATCTCTAGATCGGACCCGTAGGAAGCAACTATTGCGGCGAGCATCGCTCGCCGACTCGATCTCGCCGGAATGAAGCGCGCGAGCAGTCGAGAGTGAATTTGCAGAGGAGAGGACAATGCCCCGAGTAAAACGAGGCACCAAAGGACGCGCACGCCACAAGAAGGTGATGAAGCTGGCGAAGGGAAACGTCGGCGGTCGCCGCAAGTTGTATCGTCAGGCGCGCGAGACGGTGGAGAAGGGGCTGACCTACGCCTATCGCGACCGCAAGGTGAAGAAGCGGGAGTTCCGCCGGCTGTGGATCGTTCGCATCAACGCGGCGGCTCGCACGGTCGGGTTGAACTACCGAGACCTGATCCACGGTCTGAAGAAGGGCGGTATCTCCATCGATCGCAAGGTCCTCGCCGATCTGGCGATGCACGATCCGGATGGATTCGGCGCCATCGCCGAGGCCGCCAAGCAGCAGCTCGCCGCCTGAGACGCCGCCGGACGGCGGCACCGACGGCATGAAGCAGGAGCTCGAAGAGATCCGGGCCGCCGCGATCGCAGCGCTGGCGTCCGCGGCGACGGAGGATGCCGTCGAGGACGTGCGGGTCAACTACCTTGGCCGCAAGGGTCGCCTGACCGGCGTCCTGCGCGGTATGCGCGACGTCAGCCCGGACGAGCGGCCGCTGATGGGCGCGCTGGTCAACCGGATCAAGGACGAGGTCGAGTCGGCGATTGCCGAGGCGCTCACCAAGGCGCGTGCGATCGAGCGCTCGCGGCGCGTCGAGAGCGAGCGCATCGACGTAAGCGTACCGGGCCGTCGGGCGATTCTCGGGCACGCGCATCCGCTCACCCAGGTGACGCGCGAGCTCGTCGACGTCTTCGTTGGGCTTGGCTTCAGCGTCGCCGAAGGGCCGGAGATCGAGGACGATTATCACAACTTCGAGGCTCTGAACTTCCCGCACGATCACCCCGCGCGCGACATGCAGGATACTCTGTTCGTCGAAGGCGGCTGGGTGATGCGCACCCACACCTCACCAGTCCAGATTCGCGTCATGGAGTCGGAGCAACCTCCGTTCATGGTGATCGCAACCGGCGCTACGTATCGCCACGACAGCGATGCGACGCACTCGCCGATGTTCCACCAGATCGAGGGTTTCATGGTGGATCGGGGGGTGACGTTCGCGGATCTGAAAGGGGTGCTGACGCGCGCCGTGCGCGAGTTATTCGGCGCCGACCGGGCGGTGCGCTTGCGCCCCAGCTTCTTCCCCTTCACCGAGCCGAGCGCCGAGCTCGACATCGGCTGCTTCGGTTGCGGCGGGCGGGGAGGCGCATGCCGACTCTGCAAGGGTACGGGCTGGATCGAGGTGCTCGGGTCGGGGATGATCGATCCTAACGTCTTTCGTGCCGTGGGCTACGATCCCGAGGAGTACTCGGGCTTCGCGTTCGGCATCGGCATCGAGCGGATTGCGATGTTGAAGTACCAGATCGACGACATCCGTCGGTTCTTCGCCAACGACCTCCGCTTCCTCAAACAATTCTGAAGACGAGTCGGGTAACGGATGAAGCTCTCCCTGCGCTGGTTGCGCGAGTTCGTCGACACCCCCCTGGACACCGCGGCGCTATGCGAGCGCCTCACGATGGGCGGTTTGGAGGTCGACGGCGTCGAGGAGCGTGGTGACGAGATCCGCGGTGTCGTCGTTGCCAGGATTGCGGCGACGCGACCTCATCCGGAGGCAGACCGACTGACGCTGTGCGAAGTGGAGACGGGTGGGTCGGCGCCGTTACTCGTCGTCTGCGGAGCGGCCAATGCGAGGAGCGGCATCTACGTCGCTTTCGCGGTGGACGGGGCGGAGCTGCCAGGCGGAAGACGGATCGGCAACGCTGAGATCCGCGGGGTCGCTTCGTCCGGAATGCTGTGTTCGGAAGCCGAGCTCGACCTCGCCGACGACTCGGAGGGCATTCTCGAGCTCGGCAGCGACGCACCGCTCGGCAGGGACGTCGCCGAGCATCTCGGGTTGCGCGATACGGTGCTCGAGATATCGATCACTCCCAACCGCGGCGATTGCCTGAGCGTACTCGGCCTGGCGCGCGAGGTCTCTCTTCTCACCGGCGCCAAGTTGCGCGAGCCGAGCGTTCGAATTCGCGAATCGGGTGCGCCTTGCTCGGACGAGGTCTCGGTTCGCATCGACGACGCGGCAGGGTGTCGGCGCTACGCGGCACGCGTCGTGCGTGGAGTGCGGATCGCTCCCTCGCCGCTGTGGCTGCGGCTGCGCTTGCAAGCGGCCGGGCTGCGCTCGATCAACAATGTCGTCGACGTCACCAATCTGGTCATGCTCGAGAGGGGCCAGCCGCTGCACGCGTTCGACCTGCAACGCCTCGCGCGCCGCGAGATCGTCGTGCGAAGGGCGGGCGACACGAGTGCCCTGCAGACGCTCGACGGCGTCGTGCGGGCCTTGCAGAGCGACGATCTGCTGATCACGACGGGCGCCGAGCCGATCGCGCTCGCCGGGGTCATGGGCGGCGCCGACACCGAGGTGGTCGACGATACGACCGACCTGCTGCTCGAGTCGGCCTGGTTCGATCCGTCGTCGGTTCGGCGTACGGCACGCCGCCTGGATCTGGGATCGGAGGCTTCCTACCGGTTCGAGCGCAGCGTCGACATCGACGGTGTGCCCGCCGCCCTCGATCGTGCTGCCGCCCTGATCGAAGAATTGACCGGCGGCCGGGTAGCGCCCGGGATTATCGACGAATACCCAGGCTGCCGTCCCGCGCAGCCGATCGAGTTGCGGCCGCAACGGGTGAACGCGATCCTCGGCTGCGAGATCGATCGCCAAGAGGTCGAGCGCACGATGAAGGCGCTGGGTGCGACGGTGGTGGAAGCCGGCGGCGCGCTCGCCGTGACGCCGCCTTCGTTTCGCACCGATCTCGAGCGCGAGATCGACTTGATCGAGGAGATAGCGAGGGTAGTCGGCTACGATCGCATTCCGACGACGCTGCCGAAGCGACCACTGACGTCGGGTGGAATGCCGATCAGGATGCGTCTCGAGCGGGAGCTGCGCGGCTTGTTGTGCAGCGCCGGCCTCTGCGAGCTGGTGGGGTTGGCGTTCGCGACGACGGCGGCCAATCAACAACTCCCCGGCATCAATCTCGGCGGCTCCGCGGTGCAGCTCCTCAATCCGCTGAGCCGCGACGAAGCGGAGCTGCGCACCAGCCTGCTGCAGAGCGTGGTTGCGATGTGGCGCCACAATCGCAACCAGAACGCGACCGCGATCGCCGGATTCTCGTTTGGCAAGGTTTACTGGCGACAGGACGACGGCCTGCCTGCCGAAGGCTGGCGCCTCGCCGGCGTCCTGGCGGGCGAGATGCCGCTCGCCGGTCTGGGGGCGCGGCGGCCACCGGAGTTCGTCGACGTGAAAGGAATGCTCGAGAACCTGTTTGCCCACCTCGACCTGGAAGCAGCAGTGTCGTGGCAGCTGGGGGCGCCGTGGCCGACACTACACCCGGGCAAGAGTGCATCGATTCTTCTCGACGACCAGTTGTTGGGCGTCGCCGGCGCTCTCCATCCCGATGCGGAATTGGCGCTCGACGCCGACGGTCCACATTGGCTGTTCGAGATCGATCTCGATCGGCTTGCGTCTCGATCCGTGACCCCGCGGTTGTTTCGAGGACTCCCGAGGTTCCCGGCGGTGGTCCGCGATCTCGCGATCGTGGTGGGAGGGGACTTTCGCTCCGCTGACATCGTTCGCTTCGTGCGCGAGTGGAATCGGGAGCTGGTGGAAGACGTTTGTCTGTTCGACGAGTACGTCGGCTCGCCTATTGCGCCTGGCAAGAAGAGCCTGGCATACTCCGTCGCGTACCGCGCCAGCGACCGGACGTTGACAGACGAGGAAGTCAATGCATTGCAAGAACAGCTAGCTGCGGCACTGGAAAAGAAGTTTAAAGTCGAGCACAGGCAATAGCCGGATACTGCGAGGGGGAAACTCGTGGCCGTAACGAAGGCGGACATCGTCGAAAGGATCCACGAGAAAGTCGGGTTTTCAAAGAAAGAGGCGGCAGAGGTGGTTGACTCCGTTTTCGAGATGATCAAGGGCCATCTCGAGCGGGGGCAAAAGGTGAAGATCTCGGGGTTCGGAAACTTCGTCGTTCACAGCAAGCGGCCTCGCAAGGGCCGCAATCCACAGACGGGCGACGCGATCACCATCCGCGCCAGGCGAGTACTCGGATTCAAAGCGAGCCCGCTGCTCAAGAAGAGTATGAACGGCGGCGAGTGAGACGCGACTGATGAGCGGCTCGACTCCTGGCGTTCCCGAGCTTCCCGACAAGCTGTACTTCAAGATCGGGGAAGTTGCGAAGCTGGTGGGAGTCAAGCCCTACGTGCTTCGCTACTGGGAGACCGAGTTCCCCATCATTCGGCCCGGCAAGACCCGGTCGCAGCACCGTCTCTATCGCCGTCGCGACGTCGAAACGCTGCTGGAAATCCGCCGTCTGCTGCACGACGAGCGGTACACGATCGAAGGCGCCAAGCGGCGTCTGCGCGGTTCGCGGGGTGATGACGACCCCGAGCTCGTCGAGGAGCCGGAAGCGACCGCGGAGGATGGCCAGATGGCACTGCCGCTGGGCTCCGAGCGGTACAGAAAAGTGCTCGCCCAAATCCGGACAGAGCTCGTACAGTTGCGCCAGATTCTCGACCGCCGCTGAGCACGCCGACGCGAAGGCGTCGGTTTTGCTGCCACGGCTGTCGATAATGGACAGCCGCACAGTGCGCAGTGCTTTGCCAAGGGTCAGGTGCGCTCCCACGCCTCTTTCGCAGCGATGTGGCACGCCGGTTGCTCGATATCGGCTCATGATCCGATCGCTCGATGATGAGTCCCTGGCGCGGGTGACCTTCCGCCTCTGCCGCTTCATGTTGGCCCGCAAGGTCCTGTGGGACGAGAACTGCGGCTTCCAGCTCCCCGAGTTGGCGCGCGCCTTGACGACGCCCGAGCCGGTGATCGAAGAGATCGTCACGAGCTTGGCTCGTGAGGGTTGGGTCACGCGCTGCGTCGATGATGACGGCCGGCTAATGCTGACCGAGCGCGGTGCCGCCGAGATTCTGGGCCGCGCCGTCGATTCGTCGAAGCCGGCTCCGCAGTCAGGATCAGTGAGCCCCTCGTGCAATGGCAGCGCGCCGAGTGGTGCAATCGGCGCAATCGGTGCGCCCGCAGAGGAGTTGCTCGGGGGCTGATGCGATGGCGCTCGCCGCGGCGCGGACGAGCACGCGCAGCGGCTGTAGGCTGATCCCGTCAGCGGCCTGTGCTCGCGAAGAATCCGCGAGCCCGGCGTCGATTGCTGCGAATCCCGCCGTACAGGTGGCGATGCGGTCGATGACGACGCGCTCCTCGAAACCGGCGATGTTGATGCGTTTTGCGGTACCGCGGTAGCGCAACCCCGGTAGCGCCTGCAGCTCGGCGAGGAAGTACGGTGTGTAGAATGCGGCGGAACGGTCGATTCGCAGCGACAGAGCGTTGAGCAGGTTCAGCTTCTTGACCGGTCCGAGCGGGTTGTTGTCGAGGTTCGTAGACAGCAGCATCTGCGACCGCGCACCACAGGCAGCGAACGAATTGGTAGGATGAATGCTGCGCAGACACCCAGCGTTGCGGCGGAACGCGTCGGAAGCGCGCCCGAGCGCGGCGTCGACCTCGAGATCGGCGTGAAAAGCAACCGGCCGGGCGGACGATTCGAGCAGAGTCTGATTCTGGGTGAATGCCGGCATGACGATCGTGCCTTCTGTCCCCACCAGGCTTCGCAGCGCGGCGACCAATTGCGCAGCGGTATGCGCATCGGCGACATGGGCGTCGACGAGGACGGCAACCCCGGCGAGAGGGAGTCCTTCGAGCCTCCGCAGGCGGTCGGCGATATCTGTCTCGGACGAAGCGCGTTCGGTGGCATTCATGTTCGGGAGCAGCCTTATGCGAAGAGTTGATGCGGCAGCAATTCAGATGTCGACGCCCGACACCAGCGCTCGCGCTTTGGCGAGTATCTCGAGGACAGCGCGGGCGTCGCTGACGTCGACCGAGTCGAGACCGGAGGCCGGCTGCAGGTAGACCACGTCATGCGCGTAGCGATGCGTCGCTCTCTCGATGCGGCGAGCGATCGAGGCAGCATCGGGGAGCTCACCCGGAGCGGCGAGGCCCAGCGCGATAGGCTTGCCCGATCCGGTTGCGGCGAGATCCTCGATCGTCTGCGGGCTACTCAGGCAGTCGAATGCGACGATCGAGCCGGGCAGGGAATTGAGCTGAGCGAACAGACCCGCCACGGGCGCGCCGTAGGTTGCGATCGACAGTGCCGCGCGGTCTTCGACGGCATCCTGCAGCGGCTCGAGAACGTCGCGTACCAGACGGACGTCCGAGGGGGCGCGCAATAGCTCCGGTTCCTCGACCTGGACCAGTCGCACACCGGTCCGCACCGCATCGCGGATCTGGTCGGCGAGGTGGTTCGCCAGGTCTTCGGCCAGGTGGTCGGCGGAACGGTAGGCGGTGGTTTCGATGATCGCCAGCCGCGACAGCGTGTAGGGGCCGGTCAAAGAGAGCTTGAGCGGAGCAGGCGCAACTCGAGCGGCGCCCTCACACGTCTCGAGCAGGGCCCGATTCCCGTCGATGCGGTTGCGGAGCCGCGCCTGGATGCGCAGCCGACGACATGGAGTCGGCCGATAAGGCGGTGTATGCGGATCGCCGAGGGAGGCGCCGGCGAGAGCAGCGGCGATCCCCGTCAGCTCGTCGCCGGCCCCGCGCGGATGGACGGTGATCCAATCGAGTCCCAACTCCACCTGCGCCGACAGGGGGTCGTCGCCGGGATAGGAACTGTGATTGCCCACTTCGATTCGCATCACGCGGACAATACCGATTGACCGTTCGCTCGCAAAGGGGCTCCCGACGGTGCGCGAAGTTCGTTCATTTCTCGGTCCCGTCGCGTCGCACGACCGGTGTCGATAGCGCGGGCGCAAGTACCGTGTGCGCGTTGACCGGGTGACGGTCCGCGGTTAGCCTGCGGGCGCGCGTCGCACCCCGTCGAGGAAGGATCTGAATCTTGGAATGGCTGCTCACTACGCTGGCGATCTACAGAAGGGTCGTCGGGCGCGGCGCTCTGTTGGCGCTACGCAACTGGCCGATCGCGGCCGCCATGCTGTTCTACGGGGTCGTGCTCAACGCGGCCTCGATGGTGATGCTCGGCATCGGTCTGGTGGGTGGCTTCCTGATGCCGCTGGCGGTGGCGTTCTGCGGAGGGTCCTTCCTGTACTGCATCGAGGCGATCGTGCGCAGCGGCAAAGTGACGTGGGACGACTTCCGGACGAGCCTGGGAGCGTACTTCGCCGACGTGTTGGGAGTGATGTTCGCGCTATGGATCTTTACGCTGGTCGGCTCGCTGCTGCGCGATTCTCCGTACTACCTCGTCGCAACGATCTTCTCCTCCATTCTGATCTGGGTGTTCTTCAACGCGGTGCCTGAGATCATCTATCTGAGTCACCGCTCGACGATGGAGCTGCTCGGCGAGAGCTACCGCTTCATTCTTCAGAACTGGATCGAATGGTTTCCGCTCAATATTTTGCTCGGTCTGGCGTTCCCGGCAGTGTGGAACATCCCCGGAGGCGGACTCGCCCTCAGTCTCGGGCGCACCCTCTTGGCCGCGCTGTTGATCTATTTCTTCATGATCGTGCGCGGTCTGCTGTTCCTCGAGCTATCCGACTCGACTCGGCGTTCGCGGATGTTCCGCTACCGCGCCAACAATTGAGTCACGCGAGCGGGCGGGCGTAGTCACCCATCGCCCACCGCGCTCTTCTCCGCTCCGGTCGCATCGACGGTCTTGGCGCCAGTCTTCTTGGCCGAGGACTTGCGCGGGGTTGCTTTCTTGGTGGTCTTCTTGGCGGGCGCCTTCTTGGCCGCGGCCTTGGTCGCGGTCTTCTTGGCAGCCGGCTTTTTGGCCGGCTTCTCGCTGTCCGTCGTGGATTTCCGGCGTGTTGGCTTTGCCTCGGATGCGCTTGCTTCCGCAGCGATCGGCTGCACGGACGATTCTGCCGGCGAAGCAGGCGCGGTGACGACCGCAGCGGCCTTCTCTAAATGTGACGCACCGGGATGAGCGACGGGCGCCGAGACCATTGGCTCTGAGCTGGTTGCGGCGCTCGAAGCTCTCGTCACAGGCGCGTCGGAGACTCCCGCCGTCGGCTGTTGAGCGAGCTCGCCACCGGGGCGATGACGACGTCCCCCGCGCCGGCCGCGCGAGCGGCGGCCGCGCGAGCGCGAGCTGCCGCCATTGCTGTCCTCGGCGGCTGCCGGCGGGCTGGTCGCCGCATCCGGTGTTGATTGTGGAGGGAGGCTCTCGCCTTGCACGGGAGCGTCGACGGCGCTGTCTGCTCGGGCTGGCTCGCTCTCCGGAGAAGTTGCTCCCGGCGCATCGGAGGCCGTCGCCTCGGCATCGGCGAACTGGTCGGCGGCCTCGCTGGTGGGCAGGGCGCCTTCGGTGCCGCGGCCGCCGCGCCGTCGTCTCCGTCGCCGCCGCCGCTTGCCGTTGGGCCCCTCTGCAGTAGCCCGTTCGCCGTTGGGCGCGGTGCGTTCCGTGCTGGCGGTTTGCCGTTCAGTGCTGGCGGCGGGGCGTTCACTGCTGGCGGCGGCAACACCGCCCGGCTCCACTGCTGCAGCCACTGTCTTGGTGCGCGAACGCTCCTTCACCTCGGTCTCGATCTCGTGCGGCAGCATGCGCTCGCTGAGCCGCACCTCGACGCGACTCTCGTAGCGCGACTCGAGGTTGGCGAGGTCCTCGCGCTTCTGATTCAGGACGTACAGTCCGACGTCGTGCGGCAGGGTGACGAGCATGCGCTCGACGTCGCCCAGCGACAGGCGGTTGTGGATCTTGCGAATCGCTCCCAGCGCGGCCGACTCGTGTGTGCGCACGGACCCATAGCCCTGGCACAGCGGGCAGGTGACGTGGCTGGTCGCCGCGGCGGCGGGCCGCAGCCGCTGGCGTGAGATCTGCATCAGTCCGAGGCTCGAGATGCGGCTGGTCTCGTGGCGCGCCTTGTCGATGTGCATCTCGTCGCGCATGAGTTGCTCGATCTCGCGGATGTGCGGCGAATCGCGCATGTCGATGAAGTCGACGACGATGATGCCGCCGATGTCGCGCAAGCGGAGCTGACGGGCGACCTCGGCGGCCGCCTCGCGATTGGTCCGGAAGGCGGTTTCCTCCGGATTGGCGCCGCGCACGGCGCCGCCGGAGTTGACGTCGATGGCGGTCAAGGCTTCCGTGCCGTCGATGACGATGGAGCCGCCGGAGCGCAGCGGGACGCGGCGGCCGAACACCGACTCGATCTGCTCCTCCACCTTGAACGCCGAAAAGAGCGGTTGCTCGCCGCGGTAGAGGCGGAGAACCGATTCGCTGCCCGGAATGATGGCGCGCAGGAAGTCTCGGGCGCGCTGAAAGACGTCCTCGTCGTCGATGTAGATTTCCGAAATGTCGGGTGTGTAGAAGTCGCGGATGGCGCGTTGCACGATGTCGTGCTCGCGGTAGACCAGCGACGGGGCGCCTTGCGTCTTGGCGGCCGCCTGTACGTTGGCCCACAGGCGCTTCAAGTAGTCGAGGTCGCGCGCCAGATCGTCGCCGTTCTCTTCGAGACCGGCGACGGTGCGGACGATGAGGCCGAAACCCTCGTCGCGCTTCAGATCGTCCACCGCCTTGCGCAATCGGTCGCGATCTTCGCCTTCGATGCGCCGCGAGATGCCGGTGTCGTCGGTGCCGGGTAGCAGCACCAGATGGCGACCGGGTAGCGAGTAGAAGGTGCTGATGGTCGGTGGCTTGTTTGCGAACTGCTCTTTGGTGATCTGAACCAGAATCTGCTGGCCGGGACGGAGCACGTCGCGGATTCGCAACTGCCGCTTGCCGCCGGTTCCGTTGGCACGGCCGTCGCCCTTGGCACTCTCGTCGAGATTGCGGAAGCAGATCTCATCGAGCGGCAGGAAGGCGTCGCGTTCGGCGCCGATGTCGACGAACGCTGCCTCTAGCGCCGGGTGGATGCGGTGGACGATCCCCTTGTAGATGTTTCCCTTGAGATGGGCCCTGCTCAGCGACTCGATCTCAAACGATTCGAGCACTCCCTCGTTCATGATGCCTACCCGACTCTCCTCGGAGTGGGTGACATTGATCAGCATGACTTTGGGCATTCTTCCTCCTTGTACGAGTCCACTGGCCGCGCGCGCGATCTCCGTGCGGCGGCGCCGGGTGGGCCGAGACAGTTCCGGGGCAAGGCTGATCGTTCATGATCGCAGCTCCCGGCGGTCGGGCTCCAACTCCAGGCGCACGACTGGCACCCCGTCGTCGAGCGACGGCAGGACCTGGCGGGCGAGTGGACTGAAGTAAATTTGCATTTCGTGGGTCGTATCGACCACGTCCATTCCCATCAGGAACGGAGTCCGCGTCGAGACGACGGTGAGTTTTTCGATGGCGGTGGTGGACAAGCGCATGGCTCCGGCTGTCGATCGAAGATGGACCTTGAGCAAGGCCGCCGCGATCTGGATCAACCCCTGCAGCAACAGGCCCGCCTCGCTGCCGCGGTCCGTGCTGCGCCAAAGGGATTCCCACGCTTCGTGCGCTTCCCAGAAGTAGAAGCGGTTGTAGAGATCGGCACCCCAGAGCCATGGGTCGAGGAGCGGCCAATCGCGTGGATTCCATCCGGCGAGGTCGTCCAACGACTCAGCGACGCCGAATGAATGGCCACGAGGGTCTCTGACCGGATGTGGGTGGAGGCCGGGAATGTATCGATAAGAGGGTAGCGGGTACCCGGGCCGGTAGCGGGGTAGGTCACGTCTTGGGGCTCGAAGCTCGGCAATCGCCGTCATCGCGCTTGGCCCGTCGCACCGCACGCGGCGCGGATGGCGAACCGCATGTCTAGAATGGACGGTGGCCATGGCCGGTTGGCGGACGGTGGATCAATCTGATCGCGCTGAGGACTCCTGGTGTTGTTCTCGGGTAGCGCTTTACGGCGGATCGTCTCATCTCGCCCGGCGCTTCGAGTCTGGCGCAGACTAGGCAATGGCAGTGTCAAGTACAAGCGCCGCGTCACAGTTGGACGCGAGATGGCGCTGACCGGTCGATGTCGCGATCTTCCGGAGCGTCAAGCAGCGGCCGTCACCGGTCGTGAAAGCAGGCGGGCGCACACCGCTTCCGCAGCGCGCTCCCCGCTGGCGATGCAATCGGGGATGCCGACTCCGCGGTAGCCGTTTCCCGCCAGCTCGAGGTTGGAAAGGGCAGCGACACGCCGCTCGATTCGCTCCAGCCGGCGCAGATGACCGACTTCGTACTGCGGCATCGAGTCGGGGTAGCGCGACACGATGGTCATCGACGGCGCGGCCGCAATACCGAGTATGTCGCGTAGCTCGTCGCGCACCGCATTCACCATCTCGTCGTCGGGGAGACTCGCAATTGCCGTGCTCAGGGCGCCGCCGACGAAGCAACGCAGGAGTGCAAAGCCGGCAGGCGCCCGGCGCGCGTACTTCAGGAAGCTGTAGCTGCAGGCGATGATTCGGCGCTTCGCTACATGGGGCACGACGAAGCCGAACCCATCGAGCGGATGCGGGATGGCCTCGCGAGGATATGCGAGGTTGACGACCGCCGAGGAAGCGTAGGCGATCGACTCGAGATCGGCTGCCAGCGCCGGGTCGACGCCGCGCAGCGTCCGGCCGGCCGCCGGGGCGGGCAGAGCGACGATGACGGCATCGAAAACCTCGCCGTCGTCGAGCCGCCAACCAGCGGCGGTGCGCGCGATAGTCCGCACGGGGGCGCTCGTTCGCACGGTCCTGCGCGGCAGGCGTTCTGCCAGAACGCTGACAATGGTTTCCATACCGTCAGCGAAACTGAGAAACAGGCTCCAGCGCGCGCCGCTGGCTTGGCGAGTCGCTACAGACGTGCGGCTCTGAACCCGCAGTCCGCGAATGATGCTTCCGTAGTCGCGCTCCAGCTCGATGAACCGGGGCATGGTCGCCGCCAGGCTGAGAGTCGCGGGATCCGCCGTGTAGATCCCGCCGACCAGAGGTTGCGCGACTCGCTCCAGGGCTTGGCGCCCGAGGCGGCGCTTGACGAACGACGCCAGACTTTCGTCTTCCACCATGCGGCGCGGCAGCACGAGATCGAGGGCCATCCGCGCCTTACCGGCGAGAGTGAACAAGCCACTCGATGCGAGGGGTGCGAGGCGGGTCGGTGCCATCAGGGAGAACCCGTCGGGCAGCGGGTGCAGGGCGCCGCCGAACTCGACGTAGGTGCGGCGAAATTGTTCTTGGGTTCCGATCAAGCGCCCGGTGATACCGAGGCGCTCGCAGAGCTGGACGGCAGCCGGCTTCTCGGAAAGAAACGAGTCGGGGCCGTGCTCACAGACGAATCCGTCGCTGGTCTCGGTGCGAATCACGCCGCCCAGCCGCGGCCCCGCCTCGAACAAGCGTGTCTCGACCGCCAGGTCCCGATCGCGGCTGAGCTCGAAAAGACGATGCGCCGCAGCCAGCCCAGTGATCCCGCCACCGATGACTGCGACACGACACGGCGCCCCGGTGTTCTCGGCGCGATTCATGTCGCTCGCCCGGCCGCGCTGGCCTCGTGGACGCAGTCGATCAGGAACTTGACGTGATCGACTGGCGTCTCCGGAAGGATCCCGTGACCCAGATTGAAGATATGCCCGGGGCGCCCTGCTGCGCGTCGCAAGATGTCCTTCGCGGCTCGATCGATGACGTCGGTGGGTGCGAACAGAGTGACCGGGTCGAGGTTGCCCTGGATGGCGCGGTCGGTGCCGATCCGTTCCCAGGCGTCGTCGAGCACAATTCGCCAGTCGGCGCCGATGACGTCGCCGCCCGCTTCGCGCATCGCCCGCAGTATCCCGGACGTGCCGGTGCCGAAATGAATCACGGGTACGCGCCCGGTGATCTTACTCAGAGCGACGGTGGTGTGCGGCGCGACGTAGCGAACGTAATCCTGCGGCGTCAGACACCCGACCCAACTGTCGAACAACTGGATGGCTTGGGCGCCGGCCTCGATCTGCGCGGCGAGGTAGTTTGCCACCAGGGTGGCGAGCAGGCTCATCAGCCGATGCCAGGCCGGTTCGTGCTCGTACATGAAGCGCTTGGTCAGGATGTAGTTGCGCGAGCCGCCACCCTCGATGAGATAGGACGCCAGAGTGAATGGTGCGCCAGCGAAGCCGATGAGCGGCATCTCAGTGAGCTCGGATCGAGTGAGGCGTATCGCCTCGTAGACGAAGGCGAGTCGGTCGCGAACGTCGTAGAGGCGCAGGGTGTCGACGCGCTCGGTGCTGCGCACCGGCTCGCGGATGTTGGGGCCGTCGCCGCGCGTGAACTCGAGTCCAACCTCGAGCGGCTCGAGGATCAACAGGATGTCGGCAAAGATGATTGCGGCGTCGACCTGCAATCGCCTCGCCGCGGTGATCGTAACGTCCGCCGCCTTTTCGGAGTCGCGGCACAGATCGAGAAAAGAGACCCCCTCGCGCACGGCTCGATACTCCGGCATGTAGCGGCCTGCTTGGCGCATCAGCCAGATCGGCGTGTAGGGCGTTGTCTCGCGCCGACACGCTCTCAGGAAGACGGAATCCTTCACGCTGTCGGCCGGGTCGGACGCTCGAGAAAGTACGGAACGGTCATGTTCGCGACTGAGGCGGTGTGCGGCATCGAGCCGACTGCGACGGCGACTTCGATCATCTCGGCGAACCGTTGCTGCGCTTGGCTGCGAGAACGTGGCGCGCTTGCTGAGCGACCTCGCGAATCAGCGGTCCCATCTTGGGCTTCGCCGGTTCGATGTCCACCGGCAGGCCGGCGGCACGCAGAGCCTCGCTACAGATCGGCCCGACCGAGGCAAAGGCGACCCGCGCCGCCGTGCTGCGCAGCTCTCCGTCGAGGCCGAGATCGGCGGCGACCTGCAGGACGTGGGCACATTGTTGGGCGCTGGTGAAGAGCGCCACGTCGGCGGCCCCGGTTGCGAGCGTGCGCACGCCGCGGCGCAGCGGCTCGAGGTCTTCGGGAAGGCCCCATCGATACACGGGCACGCTCAGTACCTCTGCGCCGCGGGACCGGAGAGCTGCGAGTAGCTCGTCGTTGGTGCGGCCGTACTCCTGCACCGCGATCGCCTTGTCCGCTAGAGGGGAGCACGCGGTCTCGACGGTAGTGACGAGCTCGCGCCAGGTGTTGGGCTCGGGGACGTTGAAATCCGGCTCCATGCCGAGCGTAGTTCGCAGGGCGGCACGCGGCTTGGGGCCGCGGGCGATGATTCGGGGGCGTTGCAATAGCTCGCGCAGGCGCGCGGCGGAGCAGCGCGGCGCCAAAACTTCTACCAACGCCGTGGTGCCGACCCCGGTCAGGAGTACGAGGACATCGATGGTGCCTGCATCGAGGCGCGCGAGAAGGTCACGCACGGCATCGTTCTCGGCCAGCGGGACCTCGCGCATCGACGGGGCAGAAATGATCTCGCCACCGTAGCCGGCGACGAGCTGTGCAATTTCCGCGGCGCGCCGGCTCTCGAAGCTGAGAAGCGTCAGCTCGCTGAGGGGACCATCGCTCACGGCTCTACCATGTCCGGAGACGGGAGGGTCGTCAACGTAGGAGGCGGGACTGCGTGTCAATGGCCAGAGCGCCGCTATCGCCGAGCTGCGACGGCGGTTCTCTCAGTCGGCGCCTCGCGAGCGACGCTGCTCGACGATGGCTCGCAGATCCTCGAGGTCATGCTGCAGGTCGCGGTTACGTCGAGCGAGGCTCAGCACGTATGCCAGAACTCCGACCCAAACGACGGCGAAAGCCGCGAACAAGAACGAAAGATGCACGTGTGGTTCCTCGCGGGATCAAACCTGGGCGGCCAGGACGTGATGGCGAAGCTCGTCCACCTCATCCTCGAGATGGGCGGTGCGGACGCGCAGGCGCAGCAGCCAGAGAAAAAGCAGGAAGAAGGCGAGCATGCAGACCATCAACGTCAGCCGCATCATCGGGTCGTTCAATCCGGAGCCGCCATCCTTGTTGACGACCACGGCCGGATGGATTCCGCGCCACCAATAGACGGCGCGGTTGACCAGATAGAGGTCGATGACTCCAGAAACACCGAGGATCGCAGCCATGACGGCACCTTGGTTGGGATCTGTGGCTAGCGTACGCAGCAGCAGGTAGGCGGCGTAGATCATCCAAAGCACGAGGGTCAGCGTCAAACGCGGATCCCATGTCCACCATGTGCCCCAGATCGGCTTCGCCCAGATGCAGCCGGTCGCCAGGCCGAGGGTGCAGAACAACAGGCCCAGCTCGGCGGAAGCGGTAGCGAGGTGATCCCAGCGACGGTCCCTCTTCCACAGAAACAGCAAGCTGGCGACACCGACGATTCCGAATGCGGTAAAGGTCGGCAGCCACATCGACAGATGGATGTAGAAGATGCGCTGCACGGGACCCTGGTAAGCGTCGTTGGGCACGGCGATGAAGACCATGAACATGGCAGCGACCATCGAGACCATGACCGCGACCGGAGCGAGTGAGTCGGTCTTCGATGGGGTTTGCTGGCCGGGTCTCATCGGTTCACTCCGCGACAGCATATTCGAAGGTCAACCAACCGACAACCAGGAAGACCACGTCGAATGCGAGCATCAGTCTGAACCAATGCGAGACCTGTGCGAGAGGCGTGCCGGCAAGCAGGGCTGTCGTGATCTCTACCGCCGCGAGGAAGAGGGGAGTGGCGAGCGGCAGCATCAGTAGGGGCAACATGATCTCGCGAGCGCGGGTGCGAATCGCGATTGCCGAGAACAAGGTGGCGATGGCTGCGAAGCCGAGGGTGGTCAACGGTACGACGATCGCCAGACTCGCGATCGTGCTCAGGAACGGCAGATTGAAGAAGAAGATGAAGAGCGGAACGAGAAAGCACTCGGCGATCCAGAGCAGAATGAAGTTGATCGTGGCCTTGGCGAGAAAGATGGTGCCGCGGTCGATCGGAGCCAGTAGTAGCCCGGACAGCGCGTCGTTCTCGCGCTCGCGCAGCAGCGAGCGATTGATCGCTCCTGTCCCAGCGAAGATGATCGCGACCCAGAGGACGCCGGGCGCGGCGCTCTCGCGCAGGGGGTTGGTCGGATCGAAGGCAAAGCTGAGCACGAGCAGCAGCAAGGTGCCGAGCAGGAAGAGCGAGGCCAGGGTTTCCTTGGTGCGCAGCTCGACGAGAAGATCCTTCCAGAGTAGGGAGAGCATCGTTTTACCGGTGGGCAGTGCGCAGCCGTGTCTCGAGCTCGCTGCGGCCGTCTGCCGCAGTGGCGCCGACGCTGCCACTCCAGACGACTCGCCCGCTGTCGAGAACCACCGCGCGGTCGCAGAGAATGACGGCTTCATCGACGTCGTGGGTGGTCGTGATCACCGTGGCTCCCGCGTCCCGCAGCTCGGCGACGATCTCGTAGAGAGCGCTGCGCGCCGCGGCATCGAGGCCGGTCGCCGGCTCGTCGAGGAGCAGAAGGCGCGGTCGCTGTAACAGGACTCGCGCCAGGGCGCAGCGCTGCTGCATGCCGCGCGAGTACGTGCGGACGGGTCGGCGGGCGGCAGCTCGCAAGCCCATTCGCTGCAGCGCTTCGGCGATGAGGCGGTCAGCGTCGTCGATGCCGTACAAGCGAGCCGTAAAGCTCAGATTCTCGGTCGCGTTGAGATCGCCGTAGAGGTGGGAATCGTGTCCCAGTACGGCGAGACCGGCGCGCACCAGCGCGCCGTCGCGGCGCGGATCGAGGCCGGCGACGCGCAGCTCGCCAGAAGTGGGTGAGATCAGGGTCGCGCAAACTTTCAGCAGCGTGGTCTTGCCGGCCCCATTTGGGCCCATCAAAGCGGTAGAAGACCCGACCGGGAACTCCAGATTGATGGAGTCGAGCGCGCGCAGCGATCCGAAGACACGGCTGACGTTCGATAGCGCGACGGCGGCTTCCACTCGATCGACCTGGGTTCCTACGCAGACGCCTTCCCATTCGCAGTCCGCACGGACAAATTCAAACACGGCACGACGTGCCCACTTGCGGGCTTTCCTTTCCGCGACGTTCTGCCTATCTGAATCCGCATGTGGCGCTCTCTCCGATATCTCGTGATCGCAGCGAGTATTTGCGCTTGCGCCGCAAGCCGCGACGAGTCGCCGCCGGCGGCTGGTGAAGTGCGCATTCACAACGCGATCGATTTTGGAGTCGCCTCGTCGACCTACTTTGTCGTCAATCGGGTAGACGGGGTCGAGGTTCATCGGAAGTTCGACCGCGATCCTTTCGTCGAGGTCGCCGCCGGTCGGCGGCGAATCGAGGTGCGCTTCTATTCCGAGAGCCTTAGCACCTCTCGCCGCGGCCTTGGCGAGTGTGCGATCGAGCTCGATGCCGAGGACGGCCTCTCGTACTACCTCGAGGGCGGGGTAGGTCGCTCCCGTTGGTGGGCGCGTCTCGTCGACTCGAGCGGTGCTACCACGGCGTGCGTGTTCGGAGACGGAACGACGGAAGGACGGATCGCCGGCGGTGACCAGGACCACGCCGTGAGCGCGCGACCGTCACCGCCCGATTCGGCGCCGGCCGATATTCCGGTTGCGCCTGAGGTAGCCGATGCGCCGCCCAGAGCGACATCGTCGCCGGTGACAGTTGATCCCGCACCTCGGCAGGAGACGATCGCCGCAGCGTCGGGCGTCGCCGCGCCGCCAGCTCCGTCATCGCCTGAGAGCCAGGCTCGGAGAGCTGCGGAGCGCAACCACTCCGAGGACGACGAGTATCTGGTCATCTCGGCAATGCGGGGCCGAGGGCACCGGGGGTGTTCGGCCGGACGATTTCTGGTGAGCGATGTGAGTGGAGAGCTTTTGTCGCTGAGCGGCAACGAACGTGTCCGCCTGCTCGGCGTGCTTCCGGCATCGGATGGGGTCGATGCGGCTTACACCGAGGCTCTGAGAAAAGTGGTCGGCGAGTGCGTCGAAGTCGAGCTCGACCCAGGTCTGACCGAACGGGGTCATCACGATCGCGACGGCAATCTGCTGGCCTACGTCAGGGCGGAAGATGACCTTCTGCTCAACGCCGAGGTCGTGCGACTCGGTGTCGCGACGGTCGACACCAGCTGGCGCGGACGCTACCTGGCGGAGCTCCTCGCGGCGCAAGCCGAGGCGAAATCGGCGCTCGAGTAGCGTCGGTCAGGGGGCGACGCCGCTCTGCTGTACGGCGCGCGCCGATTCCGCGTCGGGCACTTGCTCGCTGTGGCAGGCGCGTTGGCCGCCGACCACCGGCAGTGCTGCGGCGCGCCGCGCCAGTAGGTCTCGTCCATGTGCGCTCACGCCGGGGCTCGGCGCAGCCTTGCTATCGGGTTGAAAGTTCGGATCCTTGCCGCTGGCGATCGCCGCGATCTCCTTCGAGATGCGCATGCTGCACCAGTCGTGCCCGCACATGGCACAGAAATCGGTGTCGACCGCGAGATCTTCGTCGTGCAGGGCGCGCGCCGTTTCGCCGTCGAAGGCGAGCTCGAACTGGCGCGGCCAGTTGAGTGCGGCGCGGGCTCGCGAAAGGTCGTCGTCCCACTGGCGTGCCCCCTCGACGCCGCGCGCGATGTCTCCGGCATGGGCGGCGATCTTGTAGGCAATGCAGCCGGCTTTGACGTCCTCGGCGTGCGGTAGGCCGACGTGCTCCTTTGGGGTCACGTAGCACAACATGGCGGCACCAGCGCGCGCAGCCTCGGTAGCGCCGATGGCGCTGGTGATGTGGTCGTACGCCGGGAAGACGTCTGTGACCAGAGGTCCGAGCACGTAGAAAGGTGCGTCGTCGCAGACTCGCTGTTGGAGCTGCATGTTGAAGGCGATCTGGTCCATCGGGATGTGACCCGGCCCTTCGACCATCGCCTGCACGCCGGCGGCGCGCGCCCTCTCGACGAGGTCCCCCAGCGTATGGAGCTCCGCCATTTGGGCCGCATCCGAAGCGTCGGCGAGGCAACCGGGTCGCAGGCCGTCGCCGAGCGAGTAGGTGACGTCGTACTCGCGCATGATGGCGCTGATTTCGTCGAACATCTCGTACATCGGATTCTGTCTGCCGTGGTGGATCATCCATTTGGCGAGCAGCGAACCACCGCGCGACACGATGCCGGTGACGCGGCGGCCGATCAGGGGCAGATGTTCGCGCAGGACGCCGGCGTGGATGGTGAAGTAGTCGACGCCCTGCTGCGCCTGGCGTTCGATCTCGAGGAGGATGCGCTCGTAGGTCAGGTCCTCGATCCGGCTGTTGAGGATCATGCTGTAGATCGGAACCGTGCCGATCGGAATCGTGCTGTGGTCGATGATGGCCTGGCGGCAAGCGGCAAGGTCGCCGCCGGTGGACAAGTCCATCAGAGTATCGGCGCCGTAGCGCTGCGCCCAGCGCAACTTCTCGACTTCTTCGTCGGTCGAGCTGCTCACCGGTGAGGCTCCGATG
The DNA here is from genome assembly GCA_902826395.1 of uncultured bacterium. Taxonomy (GTDB): domain Bacteria; phylum Desulfobacterota; class Binatia; order HRBIN30; family CADEER01; genus CADEER01. Next base: position 51,187 of record CADEER010000004.1, on the reverse strand, counting down.
TTGGCGTTGATCTTGGTCGTCAGGGCGCGGCCGATTCCCATCGGGTCGAGCCGCTTGGCGGAGCGCTCGCCGCGGCAGTGGTCGGCGTCGTCGATCTCATTGGACCGCTCGGAAACCGTGCGATTCACCCACAGCGGCGATGGGCTGCTACCGCTGTCGTCGCCGTAGCGCAGGTCGGTGACGTCTGTGCTCGGCGTGTCACCGGCTGAGCCGGCGAGATGGCGCGCGTTGGCGGGAATGACGATACGCCCGCGGGCGACGCCGACGCGAATCGCCTCGGCGGCGACGTTCTCTCGCTGCGCGACTCTGCGCATCTGCGGGGTGATGATGCCGGCCCGGGCTGCTTCGAGCTGTGTCATGGTTGCTCCTGATCCGCGTTTGCTGGCGAGCGTATTCTGCTGTCCACGGCGGTTCAACCGGCCGCGCTGCCGACCGCGGCCTCGACGGAGTCGAATCCGGACTGCTCGAGCCGCTGCAGCAGGCGTTCGATCACTCGGCGCGGTGCCGTGGGACCGCCGTACACGAAGCCGGTGTACATCTGGACGAGGTCAGCGCCGGCTTCGATCTTCTCGAACGCGTCGTCGCCGTCGAAAATGCCGCCGACGCCGATGATGGGCAGGCGGCCACCTATCAACGAACGTAAGCGGCGGACGACTGCCGTGGAGCGTGCCGTCAGAGGTCGACCGCTGAGCCCCCCCGCCTCAGTTGCGGCGGGCAGCGAGTCGGGCAGGCCGTCGCGGCCGACCGTCGTGTTCGTGGCGATCAAACCGTCGACGCCGCACTCGAGCGCCACGTCCACGATGTCGCGCAAGTGAGCGTCGTCGAGATCGGGTGCCACCTTGATCAGTAGCGGCGGGTGGCGTTTGTCACCCGGCAACGGTGTGGAGCGTACCGCATCAACGATCGCCGAAAGGGCAGCCGCGGCCTGCAAGTCGCGCAGTCCCTTTGTGTTGGGAGAGCTGACGTTGATCGTCACGTAGTCGGCGAGCCCAGCGAGTAGTTGGTAGCTTTGCCGGTAGTCGGCAGGAGCATCGGCCAGTGCCACCGCCGCCGACTTGCCGATGTTGATACCGAGCGGGATGGCGACAGGTCGCTCCGCGAGGCGCCGGCCAAGGCGATGCGCGACGGCTTCGGCCCCGTCGTTGTTGAAGCCGAGACGGTTGATCAAGGCATCCGCTTCGCGCAGGCGGAATAGCCGCGGCTTCGGATTCCCGGACTGTGGCAATGCCGTGATCGTTCCCAACTCGGCGAAGCCGAAGCCGAAGCGTTGCCAGACGTGCGGCAGACGTGCGCTCTTGTCGAAGCCGGCTGCCAGCCCCACCGGATTCGGAAACCGCAAGCCCCAAATGCGCCGCTCGAGTGCAGCGTCGGTCCGCGTCGGGCCGGCGGTGGCAGGTAGTCGCTCTACGAGACCGAGCAACTGCATCGCGAGCTCGTGTGTCGTCTCGGGATCGATGCGGAAGAGGAGCGGTCGGATGGTCGCGTACAGCATTGACGTGGAGTTCATAACCGATCGCGCTTCCATCGCCCACTAGCGTGCGAAGAATTCGTTGGAAGTGGTCGGTACGCAGGTGTATAAAAATGGCAATGGCCAATCCGGCTCAGGTGTCACAGACCTCCAGGTTTCTTCGGGAGCGATGCCCCGGAGAGATGGGCCGGGCGATCGGTGCGGTAGTCGGCGACTGCAAGGATCGAGCGACTGGGGAGTCGCATATGTTCGGCGCGCCGAGAAAGGAGGTGGTCCAGTGCAAAGTATGACTTCGGTGATTTGTGAGGTGGTGGCCCCCTAGGCCGACACCGCGTGCGGCGCGTCTGCTTTCAGCCGCGTCGCGCCTGAGGTGATGCCGCCTGGGATCCCAGGCACCACGACTCCGGTAGCTCCCGCGCTATCACCCGCGGGGTGGCCCAGCGCCGCAACCAGCTACCGGAGTTTTTTCATCAACAAACTGAAGCGCAGGCTGCCGCCGTCACACGCGCCGGTGCTCGATGTAGACGTATTCCGGTCGACTGCGATCCCGGAGCAGCGCACTGAGCAGCATGTTCAGTACGCTCAATGCGATCGCCCCGAACAGGGCTGTCCAGAACCCGACGACGGCGAAGCCGGGCACGATGGACGCCGCCAGCTTCAGCATTACCGCATTGACGACGAACACGAAGAGCCCGAGCGTCACGATCGTCAAGGGGAGCGTGACCAGCAACAGCAGTGGCCGTACCAGTGTATTGAGTACCGCCAAGGCCAACGACGCGAGCAGAATCGCGACCAGGCCGCTGACCCGGATCCCGCTGAACATCAGGCTGGTCAGCCAGATCGCCACCGCCGTCGTCAACCATCGCAACAACAGTCCATTCATGGCGTCGAAGGTAACAAGAGTGGATGGCGCAACCAACCGGGGATACCGCGTCTCCATGCTCGAAGGGCCGACCTTCATGGAGGAGGCCGATACGCCGGGCGGCTCGGCTGGATTGTCGAGCGCCGCCTGATGCTCGATAGTGGCCGGCGATGAATCGGCGCAAACTGCTACTGGCCGTACTTGCGGTCGTCGTCGCCGTGGAGTTGCTGGTCCCCGACGGCTACGAGCGGGTGCTCACCGTGCACCTCGACGTACTGCAAGGAATGGCCGACAAGATGGCCTCCCTGGCACGGGCGGGAGCAAGGCCGGCGCCGAACGACCTGACCGAGATGATCTATCCACTCGAGCGTGCCCGGCAGTTCCTCGAGCAGCATCGCGGTCAGGAGAAGCGCGAATCTTACACCGCCTTTGCCGCGGTGGTCGCTGGGTACGCCGACCTGGTAGCCGCGGTCGATGCGGCGCGTGGTGTGCCTGCACAATGGGAGACGCTCAGACCCGAAATCGAATCGCGTGTCGCCACGTTGGCAAGCGATGTCGAGCGGGTGCGGGCGTTGCTCGACGGAGAAGCCTGACTACGGGAGACCGCATGCGCTCCATCCGACCATGGGCGGCGCATCTGGTCACCGGCTTGCGCCTCGCGACTGCGCCGGCGCTCGTTTGGGCATTGCGCTCGGATTCTTTCAGGGTCGCCGCCGCCTTGGTCTTCGCGGCGATCGTGTCGGATATCGCCGACGGTCGAATTGCCCGGCAGATGCATGCTGAGAGCCCGCTTGGGCGCTGGCTCGATCACTGCGCAGACATCGTCTTTCTCCTCGCTGGCCTGGGTGCGCTCGCCGCTGTGGGACTCGTACCGGCGTTCGTTCCGCTCGCCATCGCCGGCGCCTTCGGCTTCTACGTCATCGACTCGTTGCGGCGGAGCAATACGAGAACCCTGATTGGCAGCCGGCTCGGGCATCTATCCGGAGTATTCAACTACGCGATCCTCGCGGGTGCCGTCGCCGATGAGGCCGTCGGTCGCGTGCTGCCAGAGTTGTTGCGGACGGTCTGTTTCGCCGCGGTGCCGATCTACAGCGCGGCGGCCGTCGCCGCGCGGGTGATGGCCGGCCGCTGAGCGACTCCGGTCAGCTTGGGTTGCGCAGTTGTAGCAGGATGTCGCGCAGGAAGATCAGACTGACGACCAGCGGAACGATGTAATAGAAGAATCGGAACAGCAGGGCTGCGGCCACCGCTGCTTGCAGCGGAACTCCCATGCCGGCGAATACAGCCGACATCGATCCTTCCATGATCCCGAGGCCGCCCGGGATCAGTGAGACAAAAGATAGGATCAAGCCCACGGAGAAGCCGACGACCGTCTGACCAAACGGCAGGGCCTCTCCGATCGCCATGAATGCCGTGTGCAGGATCAGAATCGTAAAGACCCAGTCGAGCACGATGAACACGGTCGGCGCGATCATCTTCCGTTTGTTCGCGACCAGAAACGCGATGCCGCGATCCAGTGTGGCGAGATATCGCCGCATCGAGATGCGCGACAGACCCGCAGCGGGCCGCAGCTTGCGAAAACTGCGATAGGTCACCTCGGCAACGATGTTCAAGAACCGCCGGCGCGTCGGGCGGTGCAAGATCACCGCGCCGGTGACGAAAGCGAGGAGCATCAACAGTGCGGTCGTCAGCGCCGTACCGGCGAGAGCTGCACCCTCCAGTTCGCGCCCCGCAAACACATATGCGAGACCTAGCAGTACGAAGACGAGTAGCGTGACGTTGGTGAGAAAGGTCTGAGCGAGGGAGATGACGATGGACTTCTCGGGTGGTACTGAGCGGCGCGTGAAGTAGTAGGTGCGCGCGGCGAACCCGGACAACCCGCCAGTTGCCACCAGGTAGTTGAGCGAATTGGCGACCAGAGTGATCTTGAGCATGTCGAGGAAGTGGATGTGATCGCCCGCCGCTCGGGCAATGCCGTGGTAGGACAGTGCCATCGTCAGATAGCTGGCGGCGACGCAGAGGAGCGGCAGTACGAGGAGCTCGTGGCGCGCGCTGCGCAGTACCTGCCAGAGCTCGCCGACACCGGTCATCGCCAGCAGGGCGACGAACGCGGTGAGCCCGAGGAGCAGCGCGCCGCCGATCCATGCTGGACGTCCTTTGGCTTTGGACGGGCCTCCGGACAGGGTCGGACGCACCGACCCCTGCTGCCGTGGCGCGGACTGGGTCTCGGATGTGCTCTCGTTCACGCGATAGTCCTGAACCATCGCGACTTATTTGCTGACCCGAGGTCGGTCAACCCTCGTCTCGGGGCGCGCTCGCTGCCACGTCCGGAGCCGCGCTCGTGAGGCGCCTACTTCGAATCGCGATGCTGCTCAGCCTTGCGGCGGTCGTTGTCGCGATGGCGATTCTGATCCTGCTGCCGTTCGTCGTCGAGCGAATGAAGGACGATCTGGTCGAGCGCGTTGCCGGCGCGATCGGCGAGGATGTCGAGATCGAGTCGCTGGAGATGCGGTCGATTGCGCCCTGGCTGCGTCTCAACGGGCTGCGGGTCGGCTCGCCGGCCTTGTTTCGGGCTGGCGACGCGAGCGTTCGTATCGATGTCGGGCGGTCGCTTGCTGCCGGCAAGCTGGTCGGGCGCGCCGAGATAAGCGACATCGAGATCGATCTTTCTCGTCCTTCGAGCTCAACCCGTGCGCAGGCGGAGCCGAGCGGAGGAAGAGGACTCCCGGTACCGATCGATCTCGCCGTTGAAGTGCGGCGCGGTCGCTTGCTGCTGCCGGAGGGACGCCAAGTCGTCGTGGAGCGACTGGACGGGGACGTCGCCTTGCAGACGCTCGGCGGCGCGGACCTGGGAGCGACAGCCGAAGGCGTCGCGCTGCAGTGGCGCGATCGAGTCACGGTGGTGGACACGGTACGGGCGGCTGCGCATTGGAATGGCGAGTTACTCTCCACCGAGGTCTTGCAGGCGAGCGGCCCGGCGTTGACGATCCAGGCGGCCACGGCTGATTCGTCGCCGGGAGCGATCGATCAGGGCATCGCACCGACCAATATTCAGCTGGCAGGGCAACTGCGGGAGGTGGTCGAGTTCGCCGCGGCCTCCGAAGTCGAAGTCGACGGCAGGGCGTCGATCGATCTCCGGATCGAAGGTCCGTTTGGCGATCCGGTGGTGCGCGCCACCGCTCGTGTCGGCGAGCCCTCCTTTCGCGGTGTACAACTGGAAAGTCTCAACGCGGAGATTGCCCGCCGGGCCGGCGTATGGAGCGCCGATGACATCGAGGCAGTGTGGCCGGCCGGGAGATTGGTCGGCGCGCTGCGGCTGGACGAGAGTAACCTGCGCCTCGCGGGCACGGTCGGATGGCGAGATGTCAAGCTCGATCGGCTCCTCAACTTGCAGGGCGAAGCGGCCGTCGCCAGTCGCGAGTCGACGGGCGATGCCGACCTGACCATCGACCTCGACGAGTTGGACATCCGCCTCGAGGGGAGAGGGCGCATCGATGGGATCGGCGTGCCGTCGATTCCGATCGAGGCGACGGTGGCGTCCGACGGGAAGAAGATTTCGGCATCGGCCGAGGTCGTTGTCGATGCCGACAGTCGCATGACCATGCGCCTCGTGCGCGACGATACGGGGGCGCTGTCGGGTGCCGCGACGGTTCGGGTTGCCGCGATCGAGGACGTGTTGAATGCACTCGCATATCGGAGAGCGCTGCCCGCCCGAGGCGGCTTCGTGGCCGACGCGACACTCTCCGGGACAGAGGATGCGCCGAGTGCGTCGTTGGTAGTCGCCAGCGACGGTCTGCGTCTGGCGGACGGCACGCCGGCGGAGTTGCGCGTTCGAGGCCAGGTTTCGACGCGCGAAGCGACGGTGGAGTCGTTCTCCCTGCGAGCGGGTGGTGGCGAGCTGAGTGGCGGCGGCAAGGTCGCTTTCTCGGGTGCTGTGACGAACCAGTGGACGCTGCGTCTCGCCGCGCTGCCGCTTCAACCGATCCTCGAGAGTCTCCGCCGAAGTGTCGGGTGGAGCATCCCCGACATCGCGGGCGATGTCGGTGGTGACGTCTCGGTAAACGGACGGTGGTCAGCGCTGGAGGCGACCGCTCGAGTCGGCGTCGACACCGCTCGGGTCGAGGCCGTCACTCTGGGGAAGGTCGACCTCGCAGCGGAGGCTCGAGCCGGAGCGTGGCGCGTCGACGCCCAGGTGAGCGACGAAACGCAGCTTCGTGCTGCTGCAACGGTCGCCGGGCGCGGCACGGGAGTCCGCGAGGTAGCGGTCAGCATCGACGATTGGCCAATCGAGGAGTTGGTCGACGGCGGGGATCATCAGATCACCGGTCGCCTGGCCGGCGAGCTGAGGCTAGTTGCCGCCGGCCGCAACGCGGATGGGACGCTGCGATTCGCGGCAACCGACGTGCGCATCGGCGACGAGGCGTTCGGCGACTCGGAGATAAGCGGCGCCGGTAACGCAGGCGAATGGCGGGTCGAAGGGACGTTGCTCGACGGCGCGATGACACTGGCGGCGGATATCCAGGGACGGAGCGGGTTTCCGTTCGAGGTTCGCGTCGGTTGGGAGCAGGAGGATATGCCGGCGGTCGCGGTTGCCGGGGAGGAGATCCGGGTCTCGTCGCGCGGCGTGCTGTCGATGACGGGACGCCTCGCGGCACTGGCCGAGGCAAGCGCGCAAATCGAAGTGGAGGGTCTGAAGATCGCCAGCGGCGACGAGCTGCTGCGCAGCGATCGGCCAGTGCGCGCAAGACTGGATAGTGGCGCGTTGCTGATCGACCCCGCCGAGCTGCGCGGCGGTGCGACGACGCTGACCCTCAACGGGGGAATCGGTATCAGCCGCCCAGCAACGCTGGTGATTGGCGGCGTCGTGGACCTCGAGTGGGCTGCGTCCCTGACTCCCGCGGTGGAGGAGGCCAAGGGAGCACTCGAGCTGGAAGTCGACGTGAAAACCGCAGGCGCGCTCGTTGGAATCAATGGCAAGGCGGCGATTCGTGCGGGCGGCGTCGAGATCAGCGGCGCGCCGCCGGCGACTCAAATAGATGCCTCGATCCGATTCTCTGGGAGTCGAGCGCACATCGATGCACTCACCGGCGAGATCGGCGGTGGCCGCTTCAGCATCGGCGGCGAAGTCGGCGTCGATTCCGGACCGGACTTGCGCTGGTCGCTGGCGGACGTGGGCGTCGAACCGATCCGCGACCTCGAGATGATCCTATCGGGCGACGGGACGCTGGCCGGTGCGTGGGATGCACCGCCGCTGCTCGCCGGGAGAATTGCGATCGACAACCTTCTGTACGACCGCAATCTCGAGTACCAGGACCTCATCCCTTCGTTCGATCGGGCGATGGCGCCGCCGCAGCGGATTGCAAGCGACAGGCCGCCCCTCAAGCTCGACTTGCGAGTCGTGGCGCGCGACGGCCTCTACATCGAGAACAACATCGCCCGGCTGGAAGCGCGGACCGACCTGCGAATCCGCGGGACACCGCGCAAGCCGTCGCCGCGCGGCAGGATCGAAGTCATCGACGGCAGCATCTCGTTGCGCGGCCGCCAGTTCGACATTGAGAACGGGGTCCTCACGTTCCGGCGTGATCTGCCGGGCGAGGCACAGATCGATTTCACCGCCGAGAGCCTGATCGAGGCGGACGGTATCCCTTATCGGGTCACGGTGCGGGTAACCGGGACGACGGGCGACTTCCGCGTCCATCTCGGATCCGAGGACGGATTGAGTCAGACCGATATCGCCGCGCTCATCGCTTTCGGCAAGACCGTGGCGCAGGTGAGAGAGGGGGGCCAATCGGATCCAGCCATCGATCGTCTGGCCGGTCTCGCCGGCGGGCGCGTCGGCGGCTTCCTCGCCGGCGAAGCGCGTGAAGTGTTGCCCTTCGATCAGATCGAGATCCGGCCCGGGTATTCGCCCTCGACGGGCCAGTTCGAACCGCAACTGCGCGTCGGCAAGAGCATCACACCGGATCTTTCGGCGTGGTTGGGCCAGAGCTTCGGCGTTCAGCCGCAGACCCTGGTCGAGGCGAGCTACGCGTTGACGCATCAGGTCTCAACGGTACTGCGCTGGGAGAGTCAGACCCATACGCAAGAAGGCGCCTTCGGTGGCGAGGTCTCGCAACGGTTCGAGTTCTGGGGCCTGCCGAGCTGGCTGACGTGGTGCGAATGCCGGGGATCCGAGTGAGGATGCGCTCTGCATTGACACCACGTGCGTCTCGCGGAGCACGAGCCGTCGTCGCGGCGGTCGCAATCCTGGCCGCGAATCACTCCGGCGTTGCGGTTGCAGCCCCGTGCGATTTGCCGGCTCGGTTCACGTCGACTCGATTTGTGGCCGATGGTTGGATCGACGAAGACGGCTTGCGCGCCCTGGCCGGGATCGATGCGCCCGGTGTATGGAGCACCGAGCGCGCGGGGCACGTTGCGAGCAGGTTGCTCGAGACGCAGGTCTTTCGATTCGTCGAGCTGAGCCTGGTGCCTGAAGGGTCGCCGTCGGATGAGCCGACGCAGTGTGTCCTCGTGGTCGATCTCGGACTCAGACCCCGCCTCACCCATGTCAACTTGTCTGGTGCCGAGTTGCCGCCGTTCGCCGTCGTTCGCGCCAGTTGGCGTTGGCTGACGGGCAACCCCGATCGCGCTCCGGCTCCGACCGAGCAGGAGGTTCGACGGCTGATCCCGCTGCGGCCCGGAAACGTGTACGAGCCCGAGCTGCTCGACCGTGCTACCAAGCGGATTCTGCAGCGCTACCACGCCGCCGGCTATGCGTCGGCGAGCGTCTCGACGCAGGTGCGCCACGAGGAGAGCGGCACCGAGATCGATATTGAAGTCGAGAGCGGCCTGCCGCGGATCGTGACTGAGGTCGAGCTTCGCCCCGCGGAAGGAACCGACGCGGAAGCGGCGCGGGTTGCGGAGGAGGTGCTGCGTGAGTTGATCGGCACACCTGAGGTCCGTGATCTGTCGCGCAAGACTCGCCGCCAGATTGTTCGGCGATTGCGCGAGGAAGGGTACTTCGACTCGCAGGTAGACGTGACTTGGGAGCAAGTCGATGCGGTGGCGGGACGGCTCGTCGCGACGGTGGCAGTCGGCAGGCGCCAAGCGATCGTCATCAACGGGAACGAGTCGGTCGACGACGAAGAGCTCCTGCCGCGCGACGAGATCTACGATCGAATCTTCCTCAGTCGCAACACCTGGCGACAGGTAGCGAAGAAGATGGAGGCTGAGTATCAGCGGCGCGGGTTCTACAAGGCAACGGTGACCTTCGAGTCCGACGGTGGAGACATCATCTACAGCGTCGTCGAGGGCGACCGGTTCAAGATCGCGGCCGTCGAGATCACCGGCAATCGGGCCATCGGCGAAGAGTCGCTCCGCGAAGTAGTGGAGACCGGACGCGGCGGGGTCCTTGGGGCGGTTCGCCCGCCGCGCGTCGTCGACGAAGTGCTGGCGGAAGACCGCGAGAGGATCCGCGTGCGCTACGTGCGAGGCGGCTTCGAGTCGGCAAAGGTATCGAGCAGTGTCGAGCTCGACGAGAAGGAGCGTGTGGCTAGAGTGCGATTCACGGTCGAAGAGGGGCCGCGGACGTATGTACGCGATGTGCTGGGGACGGAAGGCCTTGCCGGCCTCGGTGTGGTCGTCGGCGCTGGCGCGATGGGTGAGCCGCTCGACATCGTGGCCTTGCGCGAGGCGCGCGCGAGACTGGAGTCCGAGTTGCGGCGCAAGGGCTATTTCGACGCGCGGGTCAAGGTCGATATCAAACGCCAGCCGGATGCCTCCGATGTTGCTGCTCAAGTCCTTTGGGACGTCGCACCGGGCCCGCAGCACCGAATCAGCGACATATTGATCCAAGGAAACTCGGACACGCGTTATGTCGTGATTACACGCGACCTGCCGTTCAGTGCCGGCGCAATCGTCGACGTCGAGCAGTTGGGCAACGCACAGCAGCGGATCTACGACGCGGGCGTCTTCCGCAACGTTTCCATTGCCCCAATCGACCTGGAGGACGAAAGCGAGAACACGGCCGTTGCTGCCGATGATGATGATGACGATGGGGATTCGACGGAGGAGGTCGCTGCGTTGCCGACCCCGGGTACGGGTGAGCGACGCCTCGCGGTCAAGGTCGTTCCGCGAGCACCGGGCAGAATTGCTTACGGCGCGGGTTACGATACCCGTCAGGGACTCACCGGCTTTGGCGAGATCAGTTTTGCCAACGTCAATCGCAGAGCCCAGAGGCTGAGGTTGCGCGGTCAGGTTGGCTTCGATCCCGGCGACAGCAAGGAACCAACCCAGTACCTCCTGACCAGCGAGTTCGTGGAGCCGCGTCTCTTCGACGGGCCATTGACGTACCAGCTCAATCTGCTTGGCGAGCGCAATACGCGTGCCGTCGATCAGTACAACGTGGAGCGCGGCAGCGTTGCGACGGGACTGAGTCGCCGGATTTTTGACAAGTACCACGTCGGCGCCGATCTGCAGGTCGAGTTCGCTCGCGTCTTCGACGTGTTGCCTGTGCCGTTCCGCGAGCGCGACGAGCAGCAGGCATGGACCACATCCTTGAGTCCTTTTGTCGTCTACGACGGGCGCGACAGCGTGTTCGATCCGCGATCGGGTCTCTTCGAGTCGCTGCGTGTGCGCTATGCCGTTCCGGGTGTGTCCGACGTCGATCTGTTCGAGGTGGTCGGCCAACACACCCATCTGATCCCGCTATGGAGAAAGTGGGGCTTCGTGTACTCGGTGCGCGTTGGTTGGGTGCGCAGCCTGGACGGCGATCCGATTGTGCCGATCCGCAATCGCTATTTCGTGGGTGGTGGCGAATCGGTGCGCGGCTTCGCCGTCAACAGCCTCGGGCCCTATGACGGTGACGGAAGCGAGGTTGGCGGCGACCTCGCCATTGTCACCAAGGCGGAGGTGCGTATCCCGCTGATCTGGGAGCTCGGGTTGGTCGTGTTCGTCGACGGAGGTGCCAACTACCTCACGCGCTGCGACGCCGACTGTCGGGCGGGTGATCCGGCCGATCCGGAGACTCGGATCCGCGATGCGGACGTGGCGTTGGACAACTTTCGCACCGCCGCCGGCCTCGGCCTGCGCTATGTCACGCCGATCGGCCCGATCAGTGTCGACTACGGCATCAAGCTCGACCGGCGCACTCGCACGCTGGCGGACGGCAGTCGGCCCCAGGAGTCATTCGGCGAATTCTCGATCAGCATCGGGGCGCGGTTCTGAGTTGCGATCACTGCCCGGAGGCGGCCGGTCCGGCTGGCTGGCGGAGCAGGGCGTCGAAGTAGTTGATTCGCTCGGGACTCACCCAATCGGTCGGGCCGATGAAATGCTCGAGGACCCGGCCATCGCGGCCGATCACGAAAGTCTCCGGGTAGCCGGTGACGCCGTAGCGCGGCGACAGGGCTCCCTGCGGGTCGAGCAGAATGGGAAACGACAGCCCGAGACGCTCGACGATCGGTCGTACCGACTTCTCTCCGTCAGCATCTTCGCTGACCGCGAGGACGACGAGGTCGCTGCCGGCGAACCTCCGGTGCAGTGCCTCGATCGAAGGCATCTCCGCGATGCACGGAGGGCACCAGGTCGCCCACAAGTTGAGGAAGACTACCTTCCCACGCAGCTCGCTCAGCCGGTGCAGGCGCCCGGCGAGATCGGGCAATTCGAAGTCGGCGGCTTCGTACCCTGTGCTGTGTCGGCCTTGCAGCGACTGCAAGGCGACGGCTGCAGCGAGCACCACGGCGAGGATCGCGAACGGCAAGAGGCGCTTCATGAGGTCGACACGGAAGGCTCGGCGGTGGCATTGAGATCGCCAGTCAGCAATGGCGATGGGTCCCTGCTTTGCCGGTAGCGAGCGGTGGCGAACAGTAAGACGCCGGCGGCGACCAAGGCGAGGCTGAACAACTGCGCCTGGGTGAGGCCGGCGAAGACCGGCGGATTGATGCGATAGAACTCGATGAAGAAGCGCGCCGCCGGCGCGGTAACGAGATAGAGGGCGAAGGCGCTTCCGTCGGCGGTGAAGCGGCGCCTAAAGCCCCAGATGAGGAAGAACGAGACGGTATACGCGACCGCCTCGTACACCGGCGTGGGGTGAACGAGAACTCCGTCGGGATAGGGCCAGCCGATGACCGACTCCCGGTAGGCGACACCCCAGGGTACCGTGGTTACCGCGCCCCAGTCGCCGTCGCCGGCGAGGTGACAGCCGACGCGGCCGAGGGCCTGGCCGAGGGCGAGCCCGGGCGCGACGCAATCGGCGCCGCGCAGCCAGGGGATGCCATGCTGGAAGAAAACTGCGCTGGCGGCGATCGCCCCGCCGATCAGGCCGCCGTACCAGACAAAGCCGGCTCCTCCGAAAAGGGCGGTCATCGGATCGGTCACCAGGACCGTCCAGTCGTTGAAAATCGCCCAGATACGCGACCCGAGGATTCCTCCTGCGGCGGTTGCGAAGAGCAGGGTGGATGCCAGTTCGGGGTTCAGACCGCGGCGTCGGAGCTCGCGCCGCGCCAGGTTCGCGGCGACCAGGAACCCCAAGCCCATCATCGCTCCGAATGAGTACAGGGTGACCGGACCGATGGTGGCGATTTCGGGGTACATGGCGGCCGATCATACAGAAGGAAAAAGCTCGGGACCAGGTCGGGACGCGATCGCGAGAAACATTGAGGCGGATTCGACAACCTTATGAAATAATTGAGAAAATTCTTGGAGTGGAAGTGGGATCGGAGGGCTCCGGGCACGTTGACAAGGCGGGGAGGCCCCTCTATCGTCCTGCCCACTTCGAAGCCTCCGGGGGTGACACAGATCATGCGGATGGCCGTTCCACCGCTGCGGGAAAGAAAGTCGATTCACCGGCTGCTCAGCGAGTTCTTTCGCGAGCACAAGGTGTCGCGGTTCAACAAGGCGGTGTCCGAGATCTGCAAGTTCTACCGGCTGAAGAGGCCGTGCGTCGTGTGGTTCGAGTACCTCGATTGGGGTCGCACGGCCGGGAGGACGTTCGAGGACGGTACCATCTGCCTGGTCCATCCGGAGAACTGGAAACGCGGCCGCAAGTACAACTCCGAGCGGCAGTGGATCAACACGGTCTTCCACGAGATGGGGCACTACATTCTGTGGACGGACGCAGAGGCCAAAGCGGACATCTTCGCAGAGAAGATGGAGCGCAGCGTCGTGGCGGGCGAACGCAAGGGGCCGCGTGCGATCATGAGTCGCAACGGCAACCGGCGCGCTGCATGAGCACGCCGGACGATAAGGACAGCCCGGCCGAGCAGCCGGAAGGCGGTGACGACAAGGCGGTGAAGGACCGCTGGTGGGTCGACTTCGGTGGCAAAGACAACGTCAAGGCAGCGCCGGTCGTCGCTCCGGTCGCGGCGCCGCCGGTCGGCCAGAAGTTCTATCGGGCCGCACAAGGATTCGAGCAGGAGGCTGCACGCGCCCGCCTCACCGACCTAAATCAGAAGCTCCTCGTCGAGGCCAATCCCGATCTCGGGCATTGGGGCTACGTTCAACTGGTCGACCGGCCCTTGCCGTCAAAGGAAGCGGAGCAGATTCGCAGCGCCGTCGATTTACCCGGCTATGCGCGCGGCGCCTTCATCGATTCCGGTCGGAGCGTGCGATTGCTCGTTACGGGCACTCCGGTTGGCGAGCGAGTGCTCGAGTTGGCGCTGACCAGAGAGCCCTCGTTCGACTGTTGGGTTCAGGGCGAATGGGTGAAGGAAGAGCTGTTCAAGGACCGCAAGCGCGCGCTGCGCGCATTCAAGGACTACATCGCGCAGTATCTCTCTCCCGAGGCGATCCGCGCCTGGGAGGCCGATCGCGCCGGCGTCTGAACTGCCGTAGCCGCCGTTCACCACGATCGCGTAACGCGCCTACGACTCATCGACTGTAGCTGATGCGGCGACGCTGCACGACGCGCGGGCGGTCCTCCTCTTCCGGATCCCAGACCTTTCGCAGGCCCAGGTAGTAGCAGCACATCTGCGAATCGAGGTCGTTGTTGAAGGTGCGCTGGCGGCCATCCTGGAAAATGATGCGCACCAGACACGTGCCGCCGGGGACGGTCGACGTCATCTCTTCGGTGACGCGTCCTTCGCCCCACTCGCGATGGTCGCGATGCGTGACGCTGTCGCCGAGACGCAAGAAGAGGCGAAAGCCATTGGTGTCACTGCGGCTCATGAATCAGGCCGATGCGGTGCTCAATCGTGGGTCGATAGGATGAGCGTAGCCGCAGAGCTCCATTCGCCGCCAGTGCCGTGGCAGAGCGCCAGCTCTGCACCATTGACCTGAGCGTCGCCGGATTGACCACGCAGCTGCCGGACGGCTTCGACGATGAGGAAGATTCCGTACATGCCAGTGTGGGTATACGAGAGCCCGCCGCCGTTGGTGTTCATTGGGAACTCGCCACCGGGCGCAATCCGCCCTCCAGTGACGAAGGCGCCGCTTTCACCGCGCCCGCAGAATCCCAGCGCCTCTAGCGCCAGCAGGGGCACGATGGTGAATGCGTCGTAGATCTCGGCGACATCGATGTCGCGGGGGGAGACGCCCGCCATTGCGAAAGCGGCCGCGCCGGATCGCTCTGCCGCGTCCCAGCGATCGAAGTTCGGCATCTGGCTCACCATCTGATGAGTGAGCGACGTGCCTGCCCCCAGTACGTAGATCGGCTTCGCGGGAAGATCGCGCGACCGCTCGGCTGACGTCAATACAACGGCGCCGCCGGCGTCGGTCACCAGGCAGCAATCGAGAAGATGCAACGGCCAGGCGATCAGGCGCGAGGAGAGCACGTCGCCGATCGAAAGAGGGTTGCGGGAGAAGGCGCGCGGGTTGAGCGTTGCCCACGCGCGTGCGGCGACAGCAACCTCCGCGAGCTGCTCGCTGGTCGTGCCGTACTCGTGCATGTGTCGCGTCGCCGCCAACCCGTAGCCAATGACCGGGCCGCCTGCTCCGTAGGGAATCTCGAACTGGTTGTTTACCGAGTCGTCGCCCCACCGCTGGCGGGGCATGCCGATGCGCGAGTACCCGCTCTCTCCGTGTGTGATCAGCGCAACCGAACAGACTCCCGCCGCGATCGCCGCCATCGCGTGCTCGACGTGAACCAGGAATGAGCAGCCGCCGACCTGAGTGCCGCCGACGAAGCGCGGCTTGATGCCGAGATACTCGGGAACCTCGTTTGCCATGTTGCGTCCGGACGTGAATACCGCATCGACATCGCCGGGACCGAGGCCAGCGTCGGCGAGCGCATTGCGCGCTGCCTCCATGTGGAGTTGCTGCGCCGACTTGTCCGCCAGTCGACCGATCTGGTCCGACTCACCGACGCCGACGATCGCGGCGCGTGCTCGCAGCGGCATGGTCGCTGAGCTGGCGCCGCTCATAGCGGCGTCGCCCTGTTCGTCGGTCGGAACTTGGGAAGGGTAACCTCGGCGGTGACGTCGTCGAAAACGACTTCTACCGGCATGTCGCAGACGACATGGTCCGGCGAGGGCTCGACCCCGACGATCTGCGACATCAGCCGCGGCCCTTCGGCGAGCTCGACGATGCCGATGACGAGCGGATCCTGGTTCGGAAAGCTTCGCGGCGGACGATGGTTGATGACGAAGGTAATCAACGTCCCGCGCCCACAGGAATCGCGCCACGAAACATCTTCGCCGAAGCAGAAAGGGCAGAATGGCCGTGGATAGAAGAACGAGCGCTTACAGCTCTCGCAGTAGGGAAGCGAAAGCCGGTGTTGCTTCGCCGCGTCCCAGAATGGGCGCGATTCCGGAGTAGGTACTGGCAGCGGTCCCGTGTATGTCGTCGACATCGTGGCCTCGAATCTCCCGTCGTGGTCGCGCCTCGAGCGCCGGCAGGGCGTTGGGCGAGTTAGAATCGCGATTGCGCCTCACGTCAAGCATCGGCTCGACGTGGTGAGAGTGAGAGTGAGCAGGTGAGGTTGACTGGTGAAAGCGCCGTTTTTATGGTCGGGCCTCCCTTCCCCCGTACGAGGTCAGAGCAAGAATGAGCGACGCAGTTCCGCGACGGATGCCAGGAGTCGCCGGAATCATCCTGGCCGGCGGCCGCAACAGTCGCATGGGAGGGCGCGACAAGGCTTTCCTCCAGGTAGACGGAGAGACCGTACTAGAGCGCACGTTGCGAGTTCTCCGAGGGTGCTTCGACGAGGTTCTGGTGGTCAGCAATCAGCCCGAGAAGTACCGGCGCTTCGCCGTCGCGGTCACGGGAGATGAG
This sequence comes from uncultured bacterium, assembly GCA_902826395.1. GTDB lineage: Bacteria > Desulfobacterota > Binatia > HRBIN30 > CADEER01 > CADEER01. The sequence continues at coordinate 34,673 of CADEER010000004.1, read as the reverse complement.
CTGCGAGGTTTAGGTCCGCTCGGCGGCCTGCACGCCGGCCTCGGTCGCATCGAAGCGCGGCATGCGTTCGTGACCGCCTGCGACATGCCGTTTCTTCGGCCGGAACCGATTCTCTTTCTCGTCGAACGACTGCGCGCTCTCGGCGGAGAGAACGAGGCGGTCGTCCCGACTTGGGATGGCGACATCGAGCCGTTGCACGCCATCTATGCGTCTCACCTGCGCAGTCGCATCGCCGCCGCGATCAACGACGGCGCGCGTTCGATGCGCGACTTCTTGCCGCTGGTCAGGACGGCCTACATTCCGCAGGAAGTGATGGAGGGCGTCGGCGGTGCAGAAGAGTCATTTCGCAACGTAAACACCCCCGAGGAGGCCGCCCGGTTTTCCGTGCAGCTCGCGGAGTGACGATTGAGCGCTGATGATTTGGTAGACGTCGTCGACGCGGACGACCGGGTCATTGGGCGTGCCACGCGGCGTGAGGTTCGCTCCGGCAATCTCCTGCATCGCGCCTGTTACATCGTCGTCCTCGACGAGTCGGATCGGGTGTTCGTCCACCTGCGCACGCCGACAAAGGACGTCTTTCCCTCCCATTTCGACACTGTAGTCGGCGGGGTGCTCGAACTAGGCGAGTCGTACGAGGAGGGTGCGCGGCGCGAGGTGCGAGAAGAGATCGGGGTCGAGGCACAGGGACTACGGCGCGTGGGATTCCTCCGCTATGCGGACCCCTCGAACCGGGTCCAGGGGGCAATCTTCGAGTGCCGAGCGGCTGCCCCACTCCATCTCCAAGCCGATGAGGTAGTATCGGGCGAGTGGCTACCACCGGACGAAATCGAGCGTCGCATACAACACGACCCCTACTGCCCCGATGGGGTCGTGGCGTTTCGGGCTTGGTTGAGCTGGCGGCGGGCCGGCGAGCCGTTTCAGGAATGAGAAGGGACGAGCCGAACGGCTTGTTTGACGACCCGCTTGCGGACCCCAGAGTCGTTCTCGATCGTCAGAATCCGGCCATCGACCTCGACGATGCGAAACCGGCCGGGAATCGACATGACCACGACCTCTTGACCAACCTCGTACGGCATTCGACGTTCGATACTCTTCGTTGCATTGGATCGCAACAGGCGTGGACCGCGACGGGACGAGGAGTGGGTGCGATCGGAAGCAAGCCTGGCCAGCGGCGGGGTACGGCGCGGCGCCCATCGGCCACTCGGTGCCGGGTTTGAGCGACGAAGAATACATGGCGCTGGCGCTGTTCGAGGCTGAGCGGGCTGCCCACGTCGGGGAGGTTCCGGTTGGCGCGATAGTCGTCGTTGGCGGAGCAGTGGTAGGGCGGGGCCAGAATCGACCGATCGCGTCGGCGGATCCGACCGCACACGCGGAGATCGTCGCTCTGCGAGAGGCTTGCCGATCGATCGGCAACTATCGGCTCGTGGGGGCCGAGTTGTTCGTGACAGTGGAACCGTGCCTGATGTGTGTCGGCGCGCTGCTTCAGGCGCGGATGACGCGGGTCGTCTATGGATGTCCGGATCCGAAAGGCGGTTTTCTGGGGACCCTTGGGGATTTTTCCAGGGATTCGCGACTCAATCACGCGTTTGCCGTGCGCGGCGGTGTGTGTGGCGACGCAGCAGCGACTCTGCTGCGCGAGTTCTTTCGAAGCCGGCGCTGAAGCGCGATGGCCGCCTTGTTTGGCTGAGCTTGCCTCGCTATAGAGTCGGCCTCCGGAGAGGTGCGTGAGTCCGGTTGAAACGGCACGACTCGAAATCGTGTAGCGTCCCAAAGACGCTCGGGGGTTCGAATCCCCCCCTCTCCGCCTCTTTCCCACCGGGACGGTGGCGCGTGATCAGCAGATCCGGTCAGGCCGCGCACGAGCTGCTCACTGCGACGGGCAGGGTGGCAATCGCTTCGCCTGATTCACCTGATAAGTGATTCATGGACAGCGAGACTGCAGACGCTTGCTAGCTCACATAGGTAGAATTCCTATGCTTGATCCGAGCGATGCCATCTATACAACGAGCGGTCTTTGCTGTATAAGACAGACAGCTGGAATGTCCTCCTTGTTCCCCTTCCAGCCGACGGGTCGCCCGCGGCGGGCGACCCGTCCCCCCTTATTCTCCTAGCGGGGGTGAGCGTTGCCGGCCCGGCTTGCTAGGTCCGGTGTCTCGCGGCTAGCCTCCGATGATGATCTCGACGCGAGTCGCGCGCTCGGTGCAGTTCTCCCTATCTGTTCACAGCGGCCGGCAGTTTCTCGGGCGGTGGCCGGTTCTGACCAGAATGGTGATTCGGCGCGTGTTCGCTAGTGCACCGTTGAGAGGCCGGATTGGTTGCGGCGTTATCGCGGAGCGGTGTCGATTGCTTGGCGAGGTCCTGCTTTGTGCTGCGGCCCTTGTCGCGTCGGCGTGCTTGATAAGTGGTTCTGTCCTGCGAGCAGCCGCGACGGAGGTGGTCGGCGACTCGCCGAGTTGCGCAGGCGACTGCAATGGCAACGGGCGGGTCTCGGTCGAGGAGCTGATACGTGGGGTTGGGGTAGCCCTGGGCCGCGGAGACGCGAGCTCTTGTTTGAGGATGGACGGTAATCGAGACGGGAGCGTAAGCATCGGTGAGTTGATCGCAGCCGTGTCGAGCGCGCTCGACGGGTGTCCGTGTCCGTTCGATTTTCTCGATGACCGGGCGGGACAAGAGCAGGCATGCGTCTTCACCGGCCGATGGAATGCTGGTTGCGGCGGCTCCGATCTCCCGGCGACCTTCAGCGTGCTCGACGGCTTGGTGGGCGTAGCCATTGTAACGGGCCAGGATAGTCCGACCTTGAGTTTCTTCGCGGAGCCAAACGCCGCCCGCGAGGCCGAACTGGTCGGTTTCACCTTCGGCGATGATGCCGAGCAGATCACCGGGGCGCTGAGCCTGAGCGAGGATGGTCGTGCGCTGACGGTCGCGCCGGCTGTCGACATCGCTGTGGCCATTGACGAGTGCGCATTCGAAACCTACGAGGGCGAGATCGCGCAGATCGTTCCGACGGGCGCCGGGGAGGCTGACCGGTGAACAGTTCCAGGGTGTGAGGGCCGATTCCCTGCAGGCTAGGCCGGCTGTTGCGGGGCGGTGACGCGCCACCGGGTGCAGCGCGGTCCGCGGGCGTCAGGTGATCAGTTGCGACGCCGCCGGTCGCGTGGATTAGCGGCGACGACATCGATGCTGCCGTTCGCCGGGTCGAATGAAAGCCGCGCACGCCCATCGCGCAGTTGGCGCAGGACATCGTCGACTTTGTCGGTCAGGGAGTGCTCGCGAGTGCCATAGTCCGTGCCTTCGCGGGTGACGAAATCCTCGACAACGGCGCGCAGGGTCTCGGGCCGCAAACTTTCGCACGGGACGAAAAGTCCCTCTGCTTCTGCGTCGTCGTGTTCATCGGGAGGCATCATGGCTGGAGCGTCACTCTATGTTGACCCGGGAGATTCGAAAAGGCAGTGTCCCGGGCGAGGAGAGGTGCCAGAGTGGACGATTGGGCACGCCTGGAGAGCGTGTGTGCCTCCGGGTACCGTGGGTTCGAATCCCACCCTCTCCGCTCTCGTGTAGAACTCGTCGAGAGCCGCGCGGCTCGGCTTTGACGGTGACGAAAGACTCGACCGCCGTGAAAATCGGTAAAGGCGGCGGGCAAGTTGCAGTCCCTCCGACTAGGGGCTACGAAAGAAGGCACCGAGGGTTACGAGTGATAGCTAGGTCCCGCGCAAGGAAGCGTCGCGAACTCCGTCAGGTCCGGAAGGAAGCAGCGGTACCGACATTCTTTCTGTGCCGCGGGGAAGCCTAGCTATCACTGGTCATCCTCGTTGGATTGTCGTGATGTCGCGGGCGCGGTCGAGTTGAGTGGAGGTCGGAAAGGCGCAATGGCCTATGTCGTTACGGCTCGTCGCTGGCGCCCGCAGTTGTTTGCCGATCTCGTTGGTCAGGAACACATTGCGCGCACCCTGAGCAACGCCATCCGCGCGGATCGCGTCGCGCATGCCTTTCTTTTCACCGGACTGCGTGGCGTCGGCAAAACGACGGCGGCGCGAATCCTCGCCAAGGCTCTGAACTGCCAACGGGGACCGAGTCCCGAGCCGTGTAACGAGTGTACCAACTGCGAAGAGATCACGGAGGGGCGTTCGATCGACGTGCTGGAGATCGACGGTGCGTCGAACACCGGCGTCGACGACGTGCGCGAGATCATCGAGAACGTCCGCTACAGTCCGGCGAAGAGCGCCTTCAAGATCTACATCATCGACGAAGTCCACATGCTCTCGACGAATGCCTTCAACGCCTTGTTGAAGACCCTCGAGGAGCCACCTCCTCACGTCAAATTCGTCTTCGCGACCACCGACCCGCAGAAACTGCCCGCAACGGTCCAGTCGCGCTGCCAGCGTTACGATTTTCGGCGTATTCCCCTCGGCCTGGTGGTGGAGCGGCTGCGGGCGATCGCTGCCGAGCAAAAGGTGACGATCAGCGACGGCATCCTGTTTACGCTGGCGCGCGAGGGGGAGGGCAGTATGCGCGATGCGCAATCGCTGCTCGATCAGATTACGGCGGGCGCCGAAGGTGCGGTCTCTGACGAAGATGCTCTGGCTGCCCTCGGTATCGCCGACCGCAGCGTGGTGTACGACGTCGGCGGAGCGATCATCGAACGCGATGCGCAGCGTGTCCTGCAAACACTAGAAGGAGTGCACCGACTCGGGTGCGACTTGCGACGACTGACACGCGACCTGCTCGAACACTTTCGCAATCTGACGGTGATGCACGTAAGCGACGGCAAGCTGCTGCCCGAACTGCCCTCGGACGAGATCGACTCCCTGCGCCGGCAGGCCGGGTCCATTGCGCCGCGCGACGCAGACCGATGCTTTCGAGTGTTGTTGCAAACGGATGACGAGGTAAGCCGCTCGCCCTATCCGAAGCTGGTTTTGGAAATGGCGCTGCTCCGGCTCGTCACCATGGAACCGTTGGTGCCAGTCGACGACCTTCTGCGGCGTATCGAGGCGCTCGACGGTGGTTCCGCTCGGCCGGGCGTCAGTGTTGCATCGGGTGCCGCCGCGGGACCCGGTTCCGGCAACGCCCTGGCGCGGCCGCCGCGCGGGGGAGCGCCAGCTGCCACCGAACGAGCCGCTTCGGGATCCCTACAGGCCGACATGCAACCACTACGCGAAGGTATCCCGCAGAATGAGGATGCGGTGGACGCGGTCGCCCCCGCCAGTGATGATGCGTGGAACGGCTTTCGACAGTTCGCCAGCGAGCGGGTACCGGCGCTGGGAGCCCATCTGAAGACTTGTACCGGGGGTGCCCTACAAGGGAGTGTGCTCGAGATCGAAGCGCCGGCCGGATTTCGCGCTAACTATTTGAGAGACAGCGCGCGCTCCGCTGCGGTCGAATCGCTGGCCGCCGAGTTTTTTGGTCGGGCAATCAGCCTGCGTGTCAGGGCGGTGGGGCGCGAGGCGGCCTCGAGCGAAGAGCCGGTAGAGCAAAACCAGGCAGAACGCGCCGGCGCGGCGATGCGTCACCCAGCCGTACAGGCGGCCTTGGAAATTCTCGACGGCGAGCTGTCGGAGGTGCGGCAACGGCGCCCCCGAGAAGGAGGGGGAGCGTGAGCAAGGGATTCGGCATCACGGGGCTCATGCAGCAAGCCAAGGACCTTCAGGAACGCCTCTCGAAGGTGCAGGAAGAGGCCGCCAGCCGGACCGTGGTGGGCAGCGCTGGGGGCGGGATGGTGAAGGCGACGGTGAACGGACGCCTCGAGGTCCTGCGGATCGAAATTGATCCCAGCGTGCTGGGGGGCGGTGATCGAGATATGATGACCGATCTGATCGTCGCCGCCGTCAATCAGGGATTGCGCGCCGCACAACAGCAGATGGCAGACGAAATGAGCAAGCTGACCGGTGGCCTGAAGATTCCGGGTCTCGGCTGATGCTGGCATTGGGAGGTGGGGATGGCGGGGATACCAGTACCGCTCGAGCGGGTGATCAAAGAGCTCACCAAGCTTCCGGGCATAGGCGAGAAGACGGCGACGCGTCTCGCGTTTCATCTCACTCGGTCGCAGCGCAATGATGTTGAGGGCCTGGCCAATGCACTCTTGGCGTTGCGCGAAGAGCTCTACACTTGTTCGATATGTTGCGCCCTGGCGGGCGGCGATCCGTGTGAGATGTGCTCGGATCCGCGGCGCTCGGACGAAGTTGTCTGCGTGGTAGAGGAGGCGGCCGATCTGGCCGCCGTCGAGAGGTCAGGCGGCTTTCGTGGTCGCTACCATGTGCTGCAGGGCACCTTGGCTCCGCTCGACGGGGTCGGCCCCGACGATCTGCGTATCACCGAGCTGATGCGCCGCATCGGTGAGGGGAAGATTCGCGAGCTGATTGTCGCCACGAATCCGACGGCCGAAGGAGAGGCGACCGCTCTCTATTTGGCTAAGCTGGCCAAACCCCTCGGTGTCACCGTAAGTCGTATTGCCCACGGCTTGCCGATGGGCGGCGACGTCGAATACGCCGACTTGGCTACATTGGGAAAGGCGCTCGAGGGACGCCGGCAGATGTAGGGGCATTCGCTTGCACGAAGGGGGTCCAATGTGCCAAAAGGAACGACAGTGCCCTTGCGGATGGAACGGGTTGGGACGGAGGTGGTTGGGTTGCTAGCGGATTTGACCTACACGAGTCATGTACTCGACGCGAAGGGAATGTGCCTTCAAGCGAATCCTTGATCCAACGTTGGGAACGGTAGACGGGGCCCACTTGAAGCAAAGTGCCTCGCTTGCCGATCTGGCGAGAGAGAAATAGGGTGACAGACACCGTGTCGTGTGCGGTTGTTGGGAGTAGCTGGGCTAGTGACTTCCCGACGCTATTAGGGAGTACCGATGGGGAGGGCCTCACGGTGCAACTCTCGGTTGTTTTTGGAATCAGCCATCAAACAGAGAACTGAGGAGGTGTGGATATGAAGAGGCTAGCCTTAAGTATGGCGGTCGCCTTGATGGGCGTAAGCCTTTTGGGCGCGCCGCAACCGACTGCGGCGATGGACGGCGAGCTGTTTGGGGGTGCCGACATTCATGCAACGGTTCCGACGAACGCCTTGTCGAGAGCAGCCGATGAAGGCGGCGGTGTGCATCCGTTCATCGGGTACATGTTCTTCAAGCCGCAAGACCGACGGATCAACGTCGGTGCCATGGGCCAGCTCGGATTCATCGGGTTGTCGCGCGATCTCACGACAGTTACACCGCCGAATGGTGTAATCGTTCGAAACAAGAACACATGGGCTGGCGATGCCGGAATTGGCCCGCGTATTGCCCTGCCGATCGACAAGGTCGAGCTCAACGCCCGGGCATTGATTGGCGGAATGACCGGACTCAACAGCGGCGCAATCACTGATACGTCGTGGGGCTGGACGACCGGTGGCGGGATTGACTACCGGGTAACCGACAACATGAAGGTCGGTCTGTTCGCGGACTTTAATCGCTACTATCAGCGCGTCCGCGGAATTGGCGATGTTCGCTTCGTGAACACCGGCCTGCGCCTGACGGCCAACACGAGCGAGGCCGCGCCTCCTCCGCCTCCGCCGCCGCCTCCTCCGCCGCCTCCTCCTCCTGCTGAGGAGACGATGCCGACGCCGACCAAGCGAATCACGTTGCGCGGTGTGAACTTCGACTTCGACAAAGCCAACATTCGTCCGGATGCGCGAGTCATCCTCGACGAGGCAATCCGCATCCTGCAGAGCCAGGGTTCGGTCACCATCGTTGCCGAAGGTCATACGGACTCCGTCGGTTCCGAGGAGTACAACCAAGGCCTGTCGATGCGCCGCGCCAATGCGGTGCGTGACTACCTCGTAAAGGGCGGCATCGACGCCTCCCGGATCAGCGTCGAGGGCCACGGCGAGAGCAAACCGGTTGCGACAAACGACACGGCCGAAGGCCGCGCTCAGAACCGTCGCGTCGAGTTGCGAGTCGCCAACTAGACACGAAGCTTCAACTCTAGAAGTGGAGAAGGGCGGAGACGAATGTCTCCGCCCTTTTTCGTTCTCGTGGAGTGCCGTTGATGCAACGCGAATCCCCAGACACGTCTGGTGTTGGATCTGTAGGAAGGGATTGGCAAGTTTCAGTAGTTGTTCCTCTGGCGGGACAGGCGGATACATCACCGGGGCAGGGTTCGGCGAGACGGAGACTGGGTGGTGACGGATTTGGGTGGACAAGCGGGAGAGTTGCGCGGAGTTAGGGCGCGAACGATCCTCCACGTCGATCTGGACGCCTTCTTCGCCGCCGTCGAGATCCGCGACAATCCTACGCTCGCGGGCAAGCCGGTTGTGGTCGGCGCCGATCCGAAGGGTGGGCGTGGCCGGGGCGTCGTCACTGCCGCCAGTTATGAAGCGCGGCGTTTCGGCATTCATTCCGCGATGCCAATCTCCCAGGCTTATCGGCGGTGTCCCAGTGCGGTCTTCGTCGCTCCGCGCGGTCGCGAGTATGCGGCCACGTCGCAAAGATTCATGGCCATCCTCAATCGCTTCAGCGACGCCGTCGAGCCGATCAGCATCGACGAGGCATTCCTCGACGTGACAGGTAGTGCCAAGCTGTTCGGCGATGGGCGCACCATCGCCGAGCAGATCAGAGAAGCGGTGCGGCGCGAGGAGCGACTAACCGCATCGATCGGCGTCGCGCCGGTGAAGTTCCTCGCCAAGATTGCCTCTGACCTGCGCAAGCCGAACGGCTTGGTTGTCGTCGAACCGGATCAGGTCAGAGAGTTTCTCAACGGCCTTGCCATCGAGCGATTGTGGGGCGCCGGACCAAAGGCGGTGCAGATGTTTCGAGACCTGGGGGTGTCCACTATCGGCGATGTCTCTCGGGTGCCAGCGACGGTCTTGGAGAGGGCGTTTGGCACTCGTATGGCGCGACATTTTGCGGCTCTGGCGCGCGGCGAAGACGGCCGCGCGGTCGATCCCCGACATCAGCGCAAATCGATTGGCAAGGAGACCACGTTCCTGGAGGACGTCCGGGATCGGTCGACCGTCGAGGCGACACTGCTGAATCTCCTCGAAGCCGTTGCCCGCCGCCTACGGCGCAAGGGCGTGAACGGAAACACGGTCACCGTCAAGGTCCGGACGAGCGACTTTCATACGGTGACGCGGCAAGCGGCCCTACCGCAGCCCTCGGACACCGTAGAAGATATCTGGCCGCTCGTGCGTGAGCTCTTGCGCAAGGCAGATGGGACGAGCCTGGCGATTCGACTCGTGGGAGTTTCGCTCAGCGACCTGAGTCGGCAGGGCGAGCCCATCGCCAACGACGCTGGCCAACTTCGGCTCTTCCAGCCGTCACCGGAACGGCGGGCCCGCCGCATCGCTCAGGCGCTGGATGCGGTTGCCGACCGCTTCGGTGATTCGGCAATCCAACGCGGTCGAGCGGGCCGGACGCGCCCCACATCTCCGAACTTGGCGAAGGCGCAGCGCCGGTGATCAGGGGATCAGCGAGCGGTCGAGGTCTCCTGCAGTCGTGCCTGGAGGCGGCCGACTGCCTCAGCAAGTAACCGACGGTCCACCTTGTCCGTGAGGATGGGTGCCAGAGGATCGGACGATTCACGAATCGCCTCGGCCGCGGTCTTGATGGTGAATCGCCGAGGATCGAGTTTTTCCGTCACCTGGTTCCAGCGCAGCGGCATCGATACGGGCGCCCCGGGTACCGGACGGACGCAAAGCGGCGCGGCGATCGTCTTGCCGCGTCCGTTCTGAAGAAAGTCTATGTACACCTTGCCGCCCCGATCGCGCAGGGGTCTGGCCACGGTCGAGATCTCGGGTAACTCGGCTGCGCCGACGCGCGCCAAGACCTCCGCCAGCATCTTCGCCTGACCGTGATCCAGTTGCCCGGCAAGGGGCAGCAGTACGTGCAAGCCGGCCTGACCGGACGTCTTGACATAGTGCGGTAGGTCGAGCGCTTCCAAGAGCCGGCGAAAATGCTGGGCCACCTCGACGACGGCCGCAAACTCGGCCCCCTTCGGATCGAGGTCGAGAATCAGCCAATCGGGATTGTCGATCTGGTCGCGGTGGGCACTCCAGATGTGAAGCGGGATGCATGCGAGGTTGATGACATAGAGAAGCGCGGCAGGATCGTTGCAGATGATGAAGTCCGTGTCGTCGACCCGAAAAGTCTCGATCCATTCGGGCAAGTAATCGGGGGCGTGCTTCTGAAAGAAGCTCTTGCCCTCGATGCCGTCCGGATAGCGCGTCAGTACCAACGGTCGGTCGCGCAAGTAGATCTGCAGGTAGGGCCAGATCTCTTCGTAGTAGCGCAGCAGGTCGCCTTTCGTGTGGCCGTCTTGTGGCCAGAAGACCTTTTCTTGGTTGCTGAGAATCAATCGTCGCTCACCGGGCGGCGAGCCGGTTGGCGGCGCCGTTCGATCGACGCCAACCGACTCGCTCTGTAGCTCCGGCGGTGCGAGACAATCGCGCCAATCCACGTTGTCGAGAATTCCTTCGAGTACCGGTTGGCGCAGCGCTCCGCTGTCTGTGACTTCAGTGTAGCGGACTTGCGCGACGAGATGAGGGCGCAGGAATACAGCGTCGCCTGGAATGGGGAGGGAGCTCGGATCGAACTCCGGCTCGCTGACGCGCAACGCTTCGGTGTGCGCGGCGAGAGAGCTGGCGGCGGTCTCGTCGAGGCCGCTGCCAGCATTGCCGGCGTAGCGCAACGCACCGTCGGCAAGCCAGGCCAGCAAGACGGAGCCGATACGCATGGCGCCGTCAACACGCGGGCTGGATCCCTTGACCGGGCGCCAGCCGACGACGACGAGGCGCGCGGTGCGCGGCAACTTGATCTTCATCCAGTCGCGACTGCGGCGTCCCGCCGTGTATACGGAGTCGGTGCGCTTGGCGACGATGCCTTCCAGGCCGCGTTGCCGCGCCGCCGCAAGGAGCGCTTGTCCAGCGCCTGCGACGTGATCGGCGTAGCGCACGGGCCCGACGGGCGGAAGAAACATCCGCAGAAGCTCCTTGCGCTGCAGCAGCGGCAGGTTTCGCAGGTCGCGGCCTTCGAAATGCAGGAGGTCGAACGCGTACATGACGACCCGTACCGCCGAACCGCCTTCGTTGCCGAGGCGCTTCTGGAGGAGTTGAAATGAGCCGGCGCCCGAATCCTCGACGGCGATGATCTCGCCGTCGAGAGCGAAGGACGATGCAGGGAGATGGCGCCCGACTAGGGAAATCTCGGGAAAGGTGCCCAGATAGTCGCGGCCGCGCCGCGAAGTGAGGTGCAGGGTGCCATCATCGAGGCGTGCGAGAATGGCCCGGACGCCGTCGTACTTGAGCTCGAAGAGCCAGCTGTCGTCGTCGAAGGCGTCGTTGCGGGTCGAGCTGAGCATCGGGGCCAGGTCGATGCGGCGCAGCTTCGCCCCCGGCGCTGCAGTTCGCGCGATCGTTTCTCTCAGAGGTGCGAATCTCGTTTCGGGATGCAATCGCTCTTCGAGGGTCAGGCCGGACGCGACCGAGGCCGGGAAGCGATCGACCAACTCCTCGATGGAAGTGTAGGGATCGGCCTTCTTGATCAGCAGCCAATCGCGGCCACTGTCGCTCTTCTTGAGGCGCACCAGAGCCCAGTGGCCGCGCAGCTTGTGTCCGAACAGCTCGATGTCGATCTTGCCCGCCTCGAGCGCCTGTGGCGGCGCGTCACCGTCCCAGGTGCGGTACGAGCCGCGATCCCAAAGGATCATCGGTCCGGCGCCGTAGTTGCCCGCTGGGATCACTCCTTCGAAGTCGGCGTACTCCAAAGGGTGGTCTTCCGTCTGCACCGCTAGTCGCTTCTCGTCCGGATCGCTGGAAGGACCCTTCGGTACCGCCCAACTCACCATCGCGCCGTCGATCTCGAGGCGCAGGTCCCAATGCAAGCGGCGCGCGCCGTGCTGCTGGACGACGAACGCATAGCCGGGTCCCGCCGGGAATGCGGTACCGAACGGCTCCGGCGTGCGGGCCGGGTCGCGCTTGTCTCGGTACGGTTCTAGCGAACGGCGCGGCATTCTCATCCCACAAAATGCTTCCGCGCCGTCGAGCCCGGTGATAGGCTCGGCACGATAACTGTCGAAGCGGTCTTGTTAGAGGGGACCCCCAATGGCTCCACGAGCAATCTCCAGCGGAATCATCACCTTCGGACTCGTCTCGGTTCCGGTCAAGCTGTTCTCGGGAACTCAATCGAAGAGCCTCCACTTCAATATGCTCCACGCCAAGGACAACGCGCGGCTGAAGCAGCAGCTCGTTTGCACGGCCTGCGGCGAAGTGGTGGAGCGAAACGCGACGTCGCGGGGCTACGAGTACGCAAAAGGGCAGTACGTGGTGCTCGGCACCGATGAGATCAAGGCGTTGGAGTCGCAGTCCGACCAATCGATCGAGATTGAGGAGTTCGTACCGATCGCGTCCATCGATCCGGTGTTTTTCGACAAGGCGTACCTCCTGGGGCCGGACAAGGGCGGCGCCAAGCCTTACCGATTGCTCGTCGACGCTATGCGCGAAGCCGGTATGGGGGCGGTAGGACGGTTCTCGAGTCGCGGCCAGCAGCAACTGGTCCTGCTGCGAGAAGCAGAAGGCGGCATCATGATGCACTCCCTGTTCTACGCTGACGAGGTGCGTGACTTCGCAGAGATCGACCGCGGCGACGGTGTGAGCGTGAAGGAAGGTGAAGTAAGCCTGGCCATTCAACTGATCGAGCAACTGGCGAGCAAGAAGTTCGATGCGACCAAGTTCGAGGATGAACACCGACAGCGGGCGCTCGAACTGATCGAGCAAAAGGTCGCGGGCAAGGAGGTCGTGGCAACGCCAAGCGAGCCGCCCAAAGGACAGATCATCGATCTCATGGAGGCGCTGAAGGCGAGTCTTGCGGCAGAAGGAACGCGCGAAATCGGTGCCAAGCCCCGCAAGCCGCCGCGCAAGAAGAGCGGCGCCAAGAGTCTGCGCAAGGCGGGATCAGAGTGAGCCGGTCCTGAATTTCGGCCCGCGGGGATTGGCGTCAGGCTCGGAGTCTTGTAAGGAATTTCGGAGACGCGCAGTAACATCGATGCGTGTGTTCTCGATGGTGCCTTGAGTGGGAGGAGTGGCATGAGCCCGGCAGGAAACGGGTCGAGTGCCGTGGCGACGGATGTTGTCGGTGGTCCCGGGAGCCAGCGCTACCGGACCGTCGACGTCGCTCGTATCCTCGGAGTGTCTGCCAACCGAATCAGACGGATGGTGCACGCGGGGCATTGCGCACCGGGTCGGCACGGGCGTGCTTTTCGCTTTGGCTTTCAAGATCTGGTGTTGCTTCGCACGGCGCAGGGGCTGCTTCGCTCATCGGACATTTCGCCGCGCCGCGTTCACTACGCACTGCGCCAACTCAAGAAGCAGTTGCCGGCCGATCGCCCCTTGAGCGGGGTGCGCCTCTACACCGAAGCCGGCCAGATCGTCGCGCGCGACCGCGAGGCAATGTGGCAACCGGAGAGCGGCCAGCAGGTCTTCCAGTTCGCGGGCGAGGGGGTTGAGGCAGCGCCGGCCGAGCTGCGCGCGGCGCGCCGGCGCAACCTGGGGACGGCCAACGAGAACGCCAACGACTGGTTCGAGTACGGCACCCTGATCGAGCACGAAGATCCGAACGGCGCGCGAGCCGCGTACGAACGCGCCCTCGAGATCGATTCGGCGCTGGTGGACGCCTACATCAATCTCGGTCGCCTGGTGCATGAGGGAGGCGATCCTCGAGGTGCGGCTCGCTTCTACACGGAAGCTCTACAGCGCAGCCCGGACGATTCTGTCACGCACTACAACCTGGCGGTTGCCTACGAGGACCTGCACCGTCTGGGGAAGGCGCGCCGCCACTATGCACGGGCGCTGGAGATCAACCCACGATTCGCTGACGCGCACTTCAATCTCGGCAAGCTGCTGGAGCGGTCGGGTGAGCGGGAGGAAGCCTTGAAGCACCTCCTGACGTATCGCCGATTGTCCGACTGAGAGGCTCCTCGCAGGTGGCTAGGGCCGCTTCTGGACGTACTCGGTCGCGAGGTAGGCGCAGGTGTGCCCTATGAACGTCTCGACGTCCCGCAGGATAATGTCCTCGCCGGCTGGGGAGTCGAACATCTCGTCGCGGAGCGATTCGGGGCTTGTGAAATAGAGCTCGCCGATGCCGTCGAGCGCGGGTGCGCCTTCTGAGTGTGCGGCGTCGACGACATTAGCCACGTAACGGACCAGGCCTGGGTGGTGTTGTAGCGCCAGCGGACGGTGTCGGTTGAGCCAGTGGTCGACAAAGTCCGCGTGTGTCATGTCGTTGCGGCGCCGGATCGGGCAAATCAGCTTGACGTGGGGATTGCGGCCGCCTAGCGGTGCCGGCGATTGCACTTCTCTGTGCACGTGCTCGGTCGCAGCGTACGCGTGGGCGCCACCCAGGAATCGGCCGACGTCGGCGCGGATGATTCGCTCGCCCTCGGCGGAGTCGTACAGGTGCTGGGTGTAGTCTTCGGCGTTGTCGAAGAACAGCTCGGCGATGCTGTCGTAGCGCGGCTCGGCGTGTGGAACGTGATCGACGATGTTCACGACGTATTTGCGCATCGTCGGATGATGCCGCAGCGCCAGCGGCACGTGGTGGCCGAGCACCATCTCGGCATATGCATCGTGACTGACATCTGGTCGCCGCAAGCAGAAGAAAACCATCTTGAGCATGCGCCACCTTGCGAGGCGAGCTCGAGGCGGTCAAGCGAACAGAATCGCCATCAACCAAGCCGTACAAAGAACGAAGGTCGCAAGGCCACCCAACATCGCATCGACGGACGGCGAAGGTGCAGAGTGCCGAGCGGCGGCGACCATCGCGCCGCTCGCTACTCCGGCGACGAGCCCAAGCAAGTGCGCCACCACGTCGGTCTCGGGCGACGCGCCGAGCATCGCGAGGATACCGAGCGCAGCCCCGACGGGCCCGATTCGCCGCCAGAGCGGCTGCGGATCATCGCGGCGGATCCGGATCCCAGCCAGCAACCCGACGGCAGCGAAGACCGACGTCGAGGCGCCGATCCCAGCGTATCCGGGGCCGCGCAGGTAGGCGTTGATCAAGGTAGCTGCCATTCCCGAGGCTAGCGCGAGAGCAAACGCAGTACCGCCGCCGAGGACGCGGCACAGTGGGATTAGAAAGATCAGTGACGAGAGTGCGTTCGAAGCGGCATGCCCGGCGTCCGCATGTAGGGTCAGCGCGGTAGCGATGCGCCAGAGCTCGCCCGAACGAATCTGCTGCGCGACCGCCGCTCCGTGCTCGAATGCGAAAGACCCCCGGGTGACCGGGCCAGTCCACATGTAGCCCAGCAGGATTGCCGCCGGCACCAGCCAGGCGACGTTCGCGCTCGCTTCAGACTCTACCCACCGGGAGCGCCAGCGGCGCCGGCGCTCCCGGTCGTAGCCGGATAGGGTAGCGACGGCGCGATCGGCTGCCGCGGGGGCGACCGCGAGCGAGTACATGCCGTCGCGAAGCGGCGTCTCATGCTCGATGTCGGCCGCCGCGAGCACGAGCGACCACTCGTCGAGCAACTGCCGGTTGCGAGTGGTCCTGACGACCGCGAACGCCACCCCGTCAGCTTGGCAAATTGGGGCGCCGGTCGCGAGTCGGGGGAGCCGCGAGCTACGCAATCATTCGTCGAGTACGATCTGGCGAAGTGACAGTGAACGGGACCTTATGGCGTCTGCCACGACGGCCCAATGATCCGTACTGTCGCACTTGCGTCTGAGTCTGGCGGGTCCGCGCTCGAGTGCGCGATCGTCATCGTCCTGTATCCAATCCCGCCACGCCAGCTTTGCCAGGTGGAGCGTGCGAGTGCGACACTCCTGCGGCAAAGCCGTGGAGGCCTCCACGAGGTCGACGAGGACGTCGAGTGTGTGGTCGTTGTACACGCAGCGGCGCAACTGCACGCGTGAGTCCGTGATCGCGAAACACGCGGGCTCAAAGAAATCGGGCGTCATGCCGGTGCACTTACGCGGAAACTTGTCGTCGCCGTGACGCTCGACCCGCGTAAGCGCGATGTCGAGCCGAGCCTCGTCAGCATGCAGATTGTCGTCCTCACCCAGGAATGGCAGACATGATGTGGCAAACGCTTCCGCGTCGCCGACTCGCTCGGAGCACTTCTTGACCTCCTCGATGAGGCGACAGGTCTGTGCGGCCAGCATCCGGTCGAGCCGCCTGCGGCAAAGCTCGTCAGGGGGCAGAGACTCGCCATATGCCTGAGTAAGGGCAGCCGATAAGAGCGCCGCGCATCCAATCGAGCGCCAAATCCGAGTGTGCATCTCCGAGTTCCTCCAAGTTCGCGGGCGCCGCGGACGTCGCAGTCGCCACGAGTGCGACTCTTGGAGGTTTGGCTGCTAATGGGCAATTAGAGAAACCATCGTTAGTGGTTACACGTACTCAGAGACACTGTGAATACGAGCCATCGCTGTCTGCTTGTGCGCAATCTCACGGATGGTGCTTCTACGTATGAGGTCGGGGTGAGGTGCGTCGTTCGCTTCGAAATCTCGCATTGACACGCGGACTTGCGCTGCGCAGAGTCGCCGCCATGCGGAATCGGATCTTCAGTGCAATTGCAGGCATCAGTTGGTGGGCCGGAATGGCATCCGCGGCGCTGCTCAACGTCCCGCTCGACTACGCGACGATCCAGGGCGCGCTGAACGCCGCCCAGCCGGGTGACACGGTGCAAGTCTGCGAGTCTGGGGGGCCCTACGCGGAGAAGGTGGCATTCCCGAGCAGCGGCAACGCGGGAGCGGGTTTCATATCGCTGGAGGCATGCCCGGGTGATCGGCCAGTTCTCGACGGGACGGCGGTTTCGGGCGCCAACATGGTGCTGATCTCGAGCCGCAGCTACGTGCGCATTCGCGGATTCGAGATTCGCAACAACCTCGGCGTCAACGATGGCTCCGGGATTCGCGTCATCGGCAGCGGCTCGCACATCGAGATTGTCGACAACGAAATCCACGAGATTCGCGGCCAGCACGCGATGGGTATCACCGTATACGGGACGGAACCGACGGCGATCTCGGAGATTCTGATCGACGGCAATCTCATCTACGATTGCGACCCGTTTCAGAGCGAGGCGCTGGTTCTCAACGCAAACGTCACGGATTTCACGGTGACGAACAACGTTGTCCGCGACGTCAACAATATCGGAATCGACTTCATAGGCGGCGAGACCGACATCAACCCCGATCCCGCACTAGTTGCTCGAAACGGGGTGTGTCGCGACAATGTGGTACTTCGTGCGAACCAGCAGGGCGGGGGCTACGCGGGCGGAATCTATGTCGACGGTGGGCGCGACATCCTGATCGAGCGCAACATCGTGGGCGAGAGCGATCTAGGGATCGAGATCGGTGCCGAGAATGCCGGGATCAACACAACTGGGATCGTGGTCCGCGACAACTTCGTTTACGCGAACTTGCGCGCCGGGATTGTCTTCGGGGGCTTCAGCGCAGGTGTCGGGAGAGTGCGCGACAGCGTGTTCCTCAATAACACGACTTTCGGAAACGACACGGCGCTGGAAGGTTTCGGCGAGCTGTGGATTCAGTACGCGTCCGACAATGTGGTCCGCAACAATGTCTTCTTCGGCACCGGCCTGGGGCCGGTCACCTATTCCGAGAGCGGCAACTCGAACAACGCGCTCGACTACAACCTGTGGTACTCGCCCGCAGCGGGAGGCACCGAGTTCGTGTGGCAAGGGGACTCGTACTCCGGCTTCGCGACCTACCAGGCGGGCTCTGCGCAGGAGGGTAGTGGCCTGTTTGCCGACCCGCTGCTCGTCGATCCCGGCGCCGGGGATCTGCACTTGGCGGCCGGTTCGCCTGCAATCAATGCCGGCGATCCCGCCTTTGTGGCTGGCGTCGGCGAGCTCGATATAGACGGCACGGCGCGCATCAATGGTGGGCGGGTCGACGTGGGTGCCGATGAGACCACGGTCTGCGGCGACGGAGATCTGGATCCGGGTGAGGTGTGCGACGATGGCGACCTCGAGAGTGGCGACGGTTGTGACGAGAACTGCACTCCGACCGCGTGTGGAAACGGCGTCGTTACTGCCGGCGAGGCGTGCGACGACGGCAACCTATCAGCGGGCGATTGTTGCTCCGCGGCATGCGGCTTCGAGCTGGCCGGGTCCGTTTGCGACGACGGGAATCTCTGCTCGAATATGGACGCTTGCGATGGTGCGGGCACCTGCAGCGGTGACGACGCTCCCCTCGTTCCTTGCAAAGGGAGCATCCAGAGCGGCAAGGCGAAGCTCCTACTAAAAGACGGCGCCCAACCGCGGTCCGATCTGGCTGTGTTTCGCCTGGTCAGGGGAGAGGCGACGGATCTCGGCGAGCTCGGCGATCCGATGGTGGCGACCGAGTACGCGCTCTGTGTCTACGACGGCAGCGGCGTGGTCGCGGCTATACGTGCAACGGCGGGAAGTAAGTGGCAAGAGATCGGGTCGGGGTACCGCTACCGCGACCCGGAAGGCATTCCCGATGGCGTTCAGGTGGCCAAGATCAAGGCGGGACTCGCCGGCAAGACGGTGCTCAAGCTGAAGGCGAAGGGAGAGAACCTCGGCATGCCGACGCTCGGATTGGCGCTGCCCACGGTTGCTCAGCTGCGCAACAATGCAGGAGGCTGTTGGGGTGCGTCCTTCTCGGCTCCCACGACGAACGACGACGCGGCCTTCAAAGCCAAGAGCGACTGACCATCCGAGCGCTCTTCAACTGAAGCCGAAGATGCGGCGTAGCGAGGCGCGCGTGTACTCCCGGTGAAGGGTTTGGATGTGTGCGACGCTGATCTCCTTCGGGCACACGGCTTCGCATTCGCCCTCGTTCGAGCACGGGCCAAAGCCCTCGCTCTGACTCTGTTCGATCATGGCCAGGACTCGGCGATTGCGCTCCGGCTGGCCCTGCGGCAGCAGCGAGAACTGAGTCACCTTGGCGCCGATGAAGAGCTCCGCCGAGGCATTCTTGCAGGCCGCGACGCAGGCGCCGCAGCCGATGCAGGAAGCAGCGTCCATTGCACGTTCGGCAGAGTCCTTGGGGATCAGCATTTCATTGGCGTCGACGGCGCCGCCCGTGTCGACCGAGATGTAACCGCCGGCCGCTTGGATACGATCAAAGGCGCTGCGATCGACTACGAGGTCTTTAATGATGGGGAAGGCCTTGGCCCGCCAGGGCTCCACGGTAACCGTGTCGCCATCCTCGAAATGGCGCATGAAGAGTTGGCAGGCGGTAGTGGCGCGCTGAGGGCCGTGAGCGACACCGCTGATGACCATTCCGCACGAACCGCAGATGCCTTCTCGACAGTCGGAGTCGAAGGCGATCGGGTCCTTTCCTTGCTTGACCAGATCGTCGTTGACGACGTCAAGCAGCTCGAGGAAAGACATGTCGGGCGACACGTTGCGCGCCGTGTATTCGACGAGCTGTCCATCGGCAGTGCCGTTCGCCTGACGCCACACGCGCAAATTCAAAGTGAAGGTTCCGGTCTCCATTGACGGTGCCCCTATTTGTAGCTGCGCTGCTTCACTTCGGCGAAGTCGAACGTCAGCGGCTCTCGGTGCATGACGGGTTCCTGATCGACGCCCTTCCACTCCCAGGCGGCGACGTACGAGTACTTCTCATCGTCGCGTTTAGCCTCGCCCTCCTCGGTCTGGCTCTCTTCGCGGAAGTGACCGCCGCACGATTCGCCGCGGTGGATGGCGTCGCGGACCAGCATCTCGCCGAACTCCAGGTAGTCGGCGACGCGGCCGGCCCGCTCGACCTCCTTATTGAAGTCGGCGGACGCGCCGACGACTTTGACCTCGCGCCAGTACCGATCGCGCAGCGCGCGGATCTCACCCAGAGCTTCTTTCAAGCCGCTCTCCGTGCGCGACATACCGACCTTGTCCCACATGATCTTGCCGAGGTCTTGGTGGAATTGAAGCACCGTACGACTACCGTTGACCGCGAGTAGCTTGCCGATGCGTTCGCCGACCTCGCGCTCGCTATCGGCGAAGGCCGCGTGTCCGGTGTCGACCGGCTTCAACTTGGCGTTCGCCAGGTAGTGCGCGACGGTGTACGGCGCGATGAAGTAGCCGTCGGCCAGGCCTTGCATGAGGGCGCTCGCACCGAGGCGGTTGGCCCCATGGTCCGAGAAGTTGGCCTCGCCGAGAACGTGCAGCCCCGGCAGGTTGCTCATCAAGTTATAGTCGACCCACAACCCGCCCATCACGTAGTGGACCGCCGGGTAGATGCGCATCGCCTTCTCGACATACACGTCGACGCCGGTGATGCGTTCGTACATCTGGAACAGGTTGTCGTAGCGCTCTGCGATGACGTCGCGCCCCAGGCGGCCGATCGCTTCACTGAAGTCGAGATAGACGGCTCGACCGGTGGCCCCGACGCCTCGCCCCTCGTCGCAAACGGATTTGGCGTTGCGCGAGGCGACGTCGCGCGGGACCAGGTTGCCGAAGCTCGGGTACTTGCGCTCGAGAAAGTAGTCTCGCTCGCTTTCCGGTATCTGTTGCGGCGGACGTTGGTCACCGCCCTTGGCGGGCACCCAGACACGCCCGTCGTTGCGCAGACTCTCGCTCATCAGGGTGAGCTTCGATTGAAACTCGTCGCTCTGTGGGATGCAGGTCGGATGGATCTGGACGAAGCAGGGGTTCGCCATATAGGCGCCGCGTCGCGCGCAGCGCCAGGCCGCCGTCACATTGCTGTTGCCTGCGTTGGTGGAGAGGAAATAGATGTTGCCGTAGCCGCCCGTGCAGAGGAGGACCGTGTGGGCTGCGTAGCGCTCGAGCTGTCCGGTGATCAGGTTGCGCGCGATGATTCCGCGCGCCGCCCCGTCGACCACGACGAGGTCGAGCATCTCTCGACGCTCGAACATCTTGACCTGGCCGCGATGGACCTGGCGCATCAACGAGCTGTAGGCGCCGAGCAAAAGTTGCTGGCCGGTCTGGCCGCGAGCGTAGAACGTTCTCGATACCTGAGCGCCGCCGAACGATCGGTTCGACAGAGTGCCGCCGTACTCGCGGGCGAACGGGACGCCTTGGGCCGCACAATGATCGATGATGTCGACACTGACTTCGGCCAAGCGGTGGACGTTGGCCTCGCGCGAACGATAGTCGCCACCTTTGATGGTGTCGTAGAAAAGTCGATGGACCGAGTCGCCGTCGTTCTTGTAGTTCTTCGCGGCGTTGATACCGCCCTGCGCGGCGATGCTGTGCGCGCGACGCGGGCTGTCGAGGATGGTGAACGCGGCGACGTTGTAACCGAGCTCGCCGAGAGTCGCGGCCGCCGAAGCACCGGCCAAGCCGGTACCGACGACGATGATGTCGTACTTCCGGCGGTTGGCGGGCGCCACCAAGCTCATGTCGAACTTGTGCCGCTCCCACTTCGATTCGAGGTCTCCGCCGGGGACTTTGCCGTCGAGAATCGTGCCGGAGCTCACCGCAGGCCTCCCGTCAACAGAATGACCAATGGGATGATCGCGAACCCACCCGCCATCAATACGGCTGTCACGTTGCCAACCCGGCGCAGTGTCCGGCTGTGAGTGACGCCCAAGGACTCAAACGCCGACCCGAACCCGTGCCACAGGTGGAAACCGAGGATTGCCATTCCGACGACATAGAACAGGACCATCAGCGGGTTCTGGAATTCTTCGATTACCAGCCGGTGCAGATCGCGGACGCCGCCACCCGCGTCGTAGTAGGTACCGAACTTGAACGTCCAGACGTGCAGCGGCACGAAGATCAGGAAGAAGGCGCCCGTCAGGATCATCGTCGTCGATGCGACGCTCTTGCTACTCGGACCGCCCGCCCAGCGGTGCTCCTCGTAGGCAGAGATTCGCGCCGCGCGGCCGCGGTTATAAATAATGATTCCGGACACCAGGTGGGCGACGAACAGAATCAGGAGGCCGATCTCGGCGATGTAGATCAGCGGATTGGAGATCAATGCATGGCTGTACTCGTTGTACGCTTGGGCGTCGATCAGGATCAGCAGGTTGGCGGCGAGATGGGTGACGAGAAAAAGGAACAGCAGCAACCCGGTCAGCGCCATCAGCACCTTGCGCCCGATCGGCGAAGCCAGAAAGCCCGCTATGGCAGACATTCGGAAGTATCTCCTCTCTCCGTCCGCGCATCGTCGCCGCGAATCGAAACATTCGAAACGCTTATCAGCCGCGATCGGGAATAGAATTTTGCCTAAAATACAAGGCGACCGGCGCGGGTCAAGTAACTGGCGGCGCAGTCGAACATTCTATTGTCGACGGCGCGATGTTGCGGGGAACTGCGGTCGCACTTATTCTCGCTGTCGTTCTCGGACTCGATGATAACGGAGGTTTCCATGCGCCTTATTCTTCTTACCACGCTCGCTGTCGCGTTCTCGGCTTCGTCATACGCTGCGGATGGCGCGGGCAAGCGCGAGACGATCAAGTCCGGCAGTTGGTCGATGACACTGCCTCTCGGTTTGCAGGCGGATGCGGCCTACATCCCGGACGAGAACCCGATGAGCGACGCCAAGATCGAGCTCGGCAAGTTTCTTTACTTCGACAATCGGTTCTCGAAGGACAGCACCATATCGTGCGCGACTTGCCACAATC
The DNA here is from genome assembly GCA_902826395.1 of uncultured bacterium. Classification (GTDB taxonomy): domain Bacteria; phylum Desulfobacterota; class Binatia; order HRBIN30; family CADEER01; genus CADEER01. Next base: position 12,145 of record CADEER010000004.1, on the reverse strand, counting down.
CGTTCCATGGCTTCGCGGATCCGGCGAGGACTTCCCTCGGAGTCGGGCGTCTGCTGGGTGGCCGCAATAGCCCGACCGTGATCAATCGGCTGTTCTCGGCGGATCAGTTCTGGGACGGACGCGCCGCCGACCTCGAGCTCCAGGCCCACGGCCCTCTTACAAATCCGGTCGAGATGGCGATGGGGTCGCACGACGAGGTCGTCGAGAGGGTCCGCAACATATCTGGCTACGCGCCGCTCTTCGCCAAGGCGTTCGGCGATCCGAAGATCGACATGACCCGTATCGCCCAGGCGATCGCGGCCTATGAACGTACCGTCGTCAGCGGCAACAGTGCCTACGACCGGTATCAAGCCGGCGACAAGAGCGCGATGAGCCCGGCGGAGGTGCGCGGCATGGAGCTGTTCAACGGCAAGGCGAATTGCGTGAAGTGCCACGCCAGCTTCAACTTCACGGACGAGAACTACCGCAACATCGGAGTCGGCATGGACAAGCCGAAGCCCGACCTCGGCCGCTACGAGGTCACCAAGAAAGAGGAGGACAAGGGTGCCTTCAAGACACCGACTCTGCGGAACATCGTCGAAACCGCGCCATACATGCACGACGGTAGCGAGGCGACGCTGATGGCGGTCGTGGAGTTCTATGACAAGGGTGGAATCAAGAATCCGACCTTGTCGTCCGATATGAAGGTGTTGAACCTGACTTCCAGTGAAAAGCAGGATCTCGTCGAGTTCATGAGGGCGTTGACCGGGGATGTGATGAACGCCGACCCGCCCGCAGAGCTTCCGAAGTGACCCGACGCGCCATCCGGCTGCAGCAACCGGTCCCTCGTCTCTGATGGCTGACAGCTACGATCTGATCGTCATCGGCGGCGGTCCGGGCGGCTATACGGCGGCGATTCGCGCCAGCCAGCTCGGGTTGCGCAGCGCCGTCGTCGAGCGCGATCGCCTCGGTGGCGTGTGTCTGAATTGGGGATGCATTCCGACCAAGGCGTTGCTGCATGCCGCGGAGGTCAAGCACCAGGTCGAGAACCTGGCCGTCTTCGGTCTCAGCGCCGGAGGCGTCGAGGTCGACCTCGCCAAGCTGGTGAAGCGGTCGCGACAGATTGCCGAGCGTCTCTCGAAGGGTGTGGCGTACCTGATGAAGAAGAATGAGGTGGACGTCATTTCAGGAACGGCACGGCTGACCGGGCCGCGCGCGGTGCGCGTCGCTGCCCAGGATGGCGACATCGAGCTGAGTGCGGCAAACATCATCGTCGCGACTGGAGCGCGGGCTCGCGCATTGCCCGGCATCGAGCCGGACGGCGAGCGTATCGTCACATACAGGGAAGCGATGGTTCCCAAGACGCTGCCGGCAAGCCTGTTGGTGATCGGTGCCGGCGCGATCGGGGTCGAGTTCGCCAGCTTCTACGCCGATCTCGGATGCGCGGTCACGATCGTCGAGATGGCGGAGCGCATTCTGCCGCAAGAGGACGAGGAGATCTCGGACCTCGCCAGGAAGGCGCTCGAAAAGCGCGGCATCGATATCCACACCAGCGCCGCAATCGGCTCGGTGAAGCCGGACGGCAACGACGGCCTGGTAGCCGTCATCGATCTCGGCAAGGGGCAGGAATCGCCGGTGTCGGTCGAGCGGATCCTCGTTGCAGTGGGAATCGCCGGCAACGTCGAGAACCTCGGGTTGGAAACCACCCGGGTTGCCGTCGAGCGCGGCCATATCGTGGTGGGCGACTTCAGTGCCACCGCCGAGCCCGGGATCTATGCGATCGGCGACGTGGCAGGCCCGCCGTGGCTGGCGCACAAGGCGAGCCATGAGGGCGTTGTTTGTGTCGAACACATCGCCGGCTTGGAGCATGTTCGACCGCTGGACGTCAGCCGGGTGCCGGCCTGCACCTTTTCCCGACCACCGGTCGCCAGCGTCGGCATGACCGAAGCGGCAGCGCGCGCTGCTGGCTTGGATGTGCGGATCGGCAGATTTCCGTTTCAGGCGAACGGCATGGCGCTAGCGATCGACGACAAGGCGGGAATGGTGAAGACCGTCGTCAACGCCGCGACGGGCGAGCTGTTGGGCGCCCACATGATCGGCACAGGTGTTACCGAGCTGATCCACGGCTTCTCGATCGCCCGGACTCTCGAGGCCCGCGATATCGACCTCATCGAGGCGATCTTTCCGCACCCGACTCTGTCCGAGATGAGTCACGAGTCGGTTCTCGCCGCCGCGAACCGCCCCCTCAATAGCTGACGTCGGCGCTCACGCGCACAGCTTCTCGAGCGCTGCGAGGCGGACGCTGTTGCAGATGATCTCCATGGCCTGCTCGATCTCGGGGAGACCGGGCAAGGTCGGGGCGAGGCGAAGGTTGCGGTCTTGTGGATCGCGGCCCAACGGGAACGTCGAGCCGGCGGGAGTGAGCTTGACTCCCGCTTCGGCAGCGAGGGCCACGGTGCGAGCAGCGGTACCGGGCAGGCCGTCCATGCTGAAGAAGTAGCCGCCCCGCGGCTGGCTGAGCGCTGCGATGCCGGTACCGGAGACATTTGCCTCGAACGAGGCACGGACCGATGCGAACTTCGGCCGAATGATCGCCGCGTGCTTCTTCATGTGCGCCTCGATCCCTGCCATGTCGCGGAAGAAGCGCACGTGTCGAAGCTGATTGATCTTGTCGGGGCCGATCGTCTGCATCCCCATGTGGCGCATCTGATCCTTCAGATTGGCCGTGCTCGCCGCCATGACCGCTACGCCGGCACCGGCAAACGAGATCTTCGACGTCGAGCCGAACAGCAGTGGCCGATCCGGATTGCCAGCCTTCTTGCACGCGTCGACGATGCTGGGCAGAGGCTGAGGATCGTCGTCGAGATGATGCACCGCATATGCATCGTCCCAGTAGATGCGGAAGTCGGGTGCGGCGCGCATCGACGAAAGGCGGTCGACGACCGTGGCTGAGAACGTCACTCCGGTGGGATTGCTGTACCGCGGCACGCACCAAATGCCTTTGATGGAGTCGTCGGCGGCGGTGAGGCGTTCGACGGCGTCCATATCCGGCCCATCGCCGTTCATGTCGACGACGATCATTTCGATGCCGAGACTTTCGCAAATCGCGAAGTGGCGGTCGTAGCCCGGGCTCGGGCAAACGAACTTGACCTTGTCGAGCTTGCCCCATGGCCGTGGCGAGCCGGGCACGCCGAATAGCCAGGCGCGCACGAGCGAGTCGTACATCAACGCCAGGCTCGAGTTACCGGCGACGAGGATCTCGTCGTTACCGACTCCCATGTAGTCGGCGAACAGCCGCTTCGCCTCCGGTAAGCCGTCGAGACCGCCATAGTTGCGCGGGTCGCTGCTCGCGGCCGCGATCTCGGCCGGACCGACGCAAGAGAGGATTCCGTTCGCGAGGTCGAGTTGCTCGGCGCACGGTTTGCCGCGCGTCATGTCGAGCGACAGACCGCGAGTCGACAGCTCCTGGTGGCGCTGTCGGACGGCACGCAGCTCGCCGTCGAGGGCGGCGCCGCTCATCTCCCGGTATGTCATGCCGAGGTACGTGAGGCTCGCGGCACTATGCAGCCGCTGACGGCGGTGACGTGGTCATGGCCTTCGCCTGGAAAGACTCCGGCGTGAACCCCATGTCGAGCCGACCCTCCAACACCCAGGCGTGCTCGCCCTTCATCACCTGCGCCGCAACCTTGTTGAGAGAGTTGTCGTCGTTGCTCCACAGGGCGCGGAACGAATCCTTCACCCGGCGCTGCGCCTGCTTGCAGAAGAGATCGGCGAGATCCATCGCGCGCTCGGCCTCGGGCGATCCGGAATCTTTCAGGTGGCGGGCGTGTGACAGGGTTGCCGCCATCGCGAACAGCTCCATGACGATATCGACGCAGCGGAAAAGGAATCCCTGCTTGCGCTCCATCTTGGCCTGATACAGCGCCATGCCGTGGAAGCTCTCGCGAGCCAGCTTGCGGGCGCGCCGCTCGATGAAGCGCATGTGCTTGGCGAGGCGGCCCCAATCCTGGAAGTTGTTCCAGCTCGTCAGGCCCTTGAACCAGAGAGGTGGATACCAGACGGCGTAGTTGGAGACGATGCCGGGAATGGCGGCGGCTTTCTGCGAGAAGCCGTTGTTCTTGTCGATGACGGCGCCGGCGATCTGCAGGTGCTTGTCGACCGCTTCGCGGGCCATGAAGAGGTGCATGATCTCGCTCGATCCCTCGAAGATGAGGTTGATGCGGCAATCGCGCAGCGTGCGCTCGACCGGGATCGGCGTCTCGCCGCGCTCGACGAGCGACTTCTCGGTTTCGTACCCGCGGCCGCCGCGCAGTTGCAGCGTCCGATCGACGATGTCCCAGGCGTTGACCGTGTTCCACTCCTTGGCGGCCGCTGCCTCCAGACGGATGTCGTAGCCGCCCCGGTCGGCCATCTGGCTGGCCAGCTTGGCGACCGAGTCCATCGCGAACGTCGTCGCCGCCATGTCGGCGATCTCGTGCGACACCGCCTCGTGCTTCCAGATCGGCACACCCCACTGGTGACGGGCGTCGCTCCAGCCGCGCACCGTCTCCAGGCACTGCTTGGCGATGCCGGCGCACGCGGCGGGAAGGGTGAGGCGCCCGGTGTTGAGGGTGATGAGCGCGATCTTCAATCCCTTGCCGTCACCGCCGATCAGATTCTCCGCCGGCACGCGCACGTCCTTGAAGCTGATGACGCCGTTGGCGAGCGCCTTCAGTCCCATGAAGCGGCAGCGATGCTCGACCTTGACCCCTGGATAGGAAGTCTCGACCACGAAGGCGCTGATCCGGTTGGTGTCGGGGTCGCGCGCCATGACCACCAGTAGCTCGGCCAGCGTCCCGTTCGTGCACCACAGCTTCTCGCCGTTGAGCACGAAGAAGTCGCCTTCGCGCTTGGCCGTGGTGGTGAGACTGGCTGGATCGGACCCGGCGTGCGGCTCGGTGAGGGCGAACGCGGAGATCGCGCCCGCGGCGCAACGCGGCAGGTACTTTTCCTTCTGCTCTGGGGTGCCGAACAGCTTGAGCGGCTGCGGGACGCCGATCGACTGGTGCGCCGACAGCAGGGCGGTGATGTTGCCGTCGAAACTGCCGATCATCTCCATCGCCTTGCAGTACTCGGAGACTGTGAATCCGAGGCCACCGTACTCGACGGGAATCTTCATTCCGAAGGCGCCGAGCTTGCGAAGGCCATCGACGACGTGTTCGGGGTACTCGCCGGTCTCGTCGATGGCGATCGAGTCGACTTCGTTTAGGAGGAAGTTGCGCAGCTTCTCGTAGAAAGCGGCGAACTCGGGGCGATCCTTACCAGCCGCCGGGAACGGATGTACCAGATCGACGCTGAATTGGCCGAGGAACAGCTCTCTGAGGAAGCCGCGTCCCTGCCATTCTGTCTCGCGTGATTCTTCGGCTACGCGACGTGATTCCTCTTCGGTGGTCAAACGCGGTTCCGTGCTGGCCATGATGCCTCCCTCCGTGCGAGCGGTCGTCTCGGGAGGTGTGCTGCCATCTCCCGACGCTGAACGTGAATTCGCCGAGTAAAGAAGGCCCGACGGCGAAAATCAATACATCGGCCGTCGGTGGCGAACCGTGCCGGTCGATGTTCGAGCTCAGCCGCGCTGTCGAAGCAGTGTTTCGGCGATCTGCACGGCGTTGGTGGCTGCTCCCTTGCGCAGATTGTCGGCGACCTGGAACAGCCAGAGGCCATCGCCGTTCAGATCCTTGCGAATCCTGCCGACCATGACCTCGTCCTTACCTGCGACATCGTGCGGCGTTGGGAAGATCTTGCGGCCGGGGTCGTCGACGACGGTCACCCCGGGGAAGTTCGCCAACGCGCGACGCGCGTCCTCGGCTGAAAGCGGCCTCTCCGTCTCGACGAAGATGCTCGCCGAGTGTCCGATCGGCACCGGCACGCGGGTGCAGGTCATCGTCACGTCGAGCTCGGGCGCATCGAAGATCTTGCGTGTCTCGAAGAGTAGCTTGACTTCTTCAGTGGAGTAGCCGTCGTCGCGGAACGTCTCGCATAGCGGGATCACGTTCTGCGCGATGCGCGCCGGAAAAGCCTCGACCACGGGTTCGTCCCCGCGCGCGATCGCCGCGGTCTGGTTCTCGAGCTCGTCGAGCCCAGGTCTGCCGGCGCCGCTCACGGCTTGCATCGTAGTCACGATGACGCGGCGCAAACCGGCGGCGCGGCGAATGGGTTCCAACGCCATGACGAAGCCGATGGTCGTGCAGTTGGGGCAGGCGACGATGCCTTCGTGCCCGCGCAGCGCCTCGGGGTTGATCTCCGGCACTACGAGTGGGACGCGCGGGTCCATACGCCAGGTACTCGACTTGTCGATGGCGACGGCGCCGCGCTTGGCAGCCTCGGGAGCGAGATCCTTCGAAAGGGCGCCGGTAGCCGCGAAGAAAACGAAGTCGACGCCCTCGAAAGCGTTGGGTTCGGCGAGACCTACCTCGTAGGCCTTGCCGCGATAGGTGACCGAAGTGCCGGCCGACCGCTCGCTGGCGAGAGGCCGCAGGTCACCAACCGGAAAGTTGCGCTGCGCCAGGATGTCGAGCAGGACCTCGCCGACCGCGCCGGTCGCGCCTACCACTGCAACCACAGGTTTCGAACCGCTCGCTTCACTCATCTCCAAATCCTCCACCGCTGGCGCGACGATCGCGTCTATATCCGGCGCATCCGTCGGGGAATCAACGCCAGCGATTCGATGAGCGTGGACGGAATCGCTACTGGCGGCAAGCCCTCCCCGTCGATATGCATGAGTCCGATGCATGAGTCGATCGATGCCGCGCACAGGCGCTTCCGAGACATTCCGCCGACCGGTAGCGGTTCGGATTCCTGGACTCTGCGGATCGTGCGCCAGGACGATGAGACCTTGGCCGTGCGGCGCGACGTGGCCGAGCCGGGTCGCCGAGCCGTCGATCTCGGGGCGATGGTTACCGTGGCACGCGGCGGCGGCGTCGGTTATGCCGCGACCTCGGACATGGGCGACGACGGGTTGCGCGGCGCCTACGAGCGAGCCGCGCAATGGGCGCTCCATGCGACACGACGCGGCACCGAGAACGCGGAGCTGCCGCAGCCGCGCAGCGGTGAGTACCGCAGCCCCATCGCGCGAGCGTGGGTAACGCAGCCGTACGCCGAAAAGGTGGATAGGCTGATCTCATTGTCGCAGTCGATGGGTGGCGACGCGCGTATCGCCGACCGATCGGCATCGCTCTGGTGGACCCGCGTCGAGTCGTCGATCAGCGGCTCGGCGGGCGGACTGGTGAGTCAGGTCTTCGACTACCTGGTGCCGATGGCGGCGGTCACGGCTAGCGACGAAAACGACACGCAAACGCGAACCTTCGGCGGGCACGCCTATGCCCGCCAGGGCGGTCTCGAAGTGCTGGACGAGGTCGACTTCTGGAGCTGTGGCAGCCGCCTGCGCGAACAGGCGCTGGAGCTGCTCGCGGCGCCGAACTGTCCGAGCGGATCTCTGCCGCTGGTTCTCGCCCCGGATCAGATGATCCTGCAGATCCACGAGTCGATCGGGCATCCGCTCGAGCTCGACCGCATCCTCGGCGACGAACGCAACTACGCCGGCGGCAGCTTCGTCACGCCTGACATGTTCGGCAGCTATCGCTACGGCTCCGCTCAGCTCAACATCACCTTCGATCCGACGTGCGACGGTGAGCTCGCGAGTTACGCCTACGACGACGCCGGACAGGCCGCCGAGCCGGTAGCGCTGATCCGCGACGGAGTCCTGCTGCGACCCCTCGGCGGCGCAGTTTCGCAGCGCCGCGCCGGGCTGCCGGGTGCGGCGACGGCGCGCGCCAGCAGTTGGAATCGACCGCCGATCGACCGCATGGCGAATCTCAATCTCGAGCCGGGCAACGCCGACTTCGCGAGCCTCCTCGCCGAAGTCGACGACGGCGTCTACATGGAGACGAATCGCTCGTGGTCGATCGACGACTCGCGCGACAAGTTTCAGTTCGGCTGCGAGTACGGGCGGCGGATTCGCGGCGGCCGACTTGCCGAGGTGGTGAAGAATCCGAGCTATCGGGGTCGGTCGGCGACGTTCTGGCGCAGCCTCGAGTTGGTGGGCAGCGCCGCGACCTTGCAGGTCCTCGGCACTCCGTTCTGCGGTAAGGGCGAGCCGAACCAGATCATGCGGGTCGGGCACGCCGCGCCGGCCTGCCGCTTTCGCGCCGTCGACGTGTTCGGCGGCGAGTGACGATGTCGACGGACTCCCACGACTACTTCTTCTCGCTCGCGGCGGCGATGCCGGAGCTGCTGTCCGGCGACGAGGTGTTCACCTGCCACCTGCGCGCCGAGGATTCGTCGTTCGTGCGCTTCAACCGTGGCCGCATCAACCAGGCTGGCGACGTCCGGCAGCTACAACTCGATGTCGATTTGATCCGCGGCAGACGGCACGCCGTCGGCCAGGTCGCACTGAGCGGCGATCGCTCGACCGACTGGCCGCGTCTGCAAGAGCTCATGGGCGATCTGCGCCAGCTCGCCGCCGCCAGTCCGGAGGATCCGTTTCTGACCTACAACACCGATGTCGCTGCGTCAGGCGAACATCGCCGGGCTTGCTCGCTGCCGTCGGCAGGCGAAGCCCTCGACAGCGTGCATGACGGTCCGAGTGTGGGCGATCTCGTCGGTGTCTACGCGGCCGGCGGCATTCAGCGCGGCTTCGCCAGCTCGCTCGGGCAGCGCAACTGGCACGACTCGCGCAGCTACAACTTCGATTGGAGCCTTTTCGACGAGCGCGGCCGCGCCGTCAAAGCGTCGTATGCTGGGTTCGAGTGGAGTTCGGCGACGATGCGCGAGCGACTCGCCGCCTCCATGGAGGACCTGCGCGTCCTGGCGCAGCCGGCGCGGGTTCTTCAACCAGGCAAGTACCGCGTCTTCCTGGCGCCGGCGGCGCTGCACGAGCTGCTGTCGCTGCTGTCGTGGGGAGGCTTTGGCTTGCGTGGACGCATGACCCGGGTGAGTCCGTTGATGCGGCTCCACGACGGCACCGCCGAGCTCGCGACGGCGGTCGAACTCACTGATGAGATAGCGGCCGGCGCCGCACCGCGGTTTGAGGCGTCGGGCTTTCCGCGCCCAGAGCGAGTCCCGCTGATTTCCGCTGGTCATGCCGCCTCGTGCTTGGTGTCGCCGCGCTCCGCGCTGGAGTACGGCGTCGAGACCAACGGCGCCGGTGATGACGAGGCACCGGTGGCGGTTGATCTAGCGCCCGGAACGCTCGACGCGGACACCATCGCCCGCGAACTTCACCGCGGACTGATCGTCTCGAATCTCTGGTATCTCAACTTCTCGGATCGCGTCGCTTGCCGCACCACGGGTATGACGCGCTTCGCGACGTTGTGGGTCGAAGACGGACGGGTGTGCGGACCCGTCGATCCCATGCGCTTCGACGATTCGGTCTATCGAGTGCTGGGCGACCGGCTGGTCGGCCTGACCCGACAGCGCGAGTGGATCATGGATCCGAGCTCGTATGACTGGCGGTCGACCCGTACCGCCCGCCTTCCGGGAGCGCTCGTCGACGACTTCGCCCTGACGCTGTGAAGGCGATCGGCGGCGTGCCTCAAAGCGCCGCGAGCGCGGCGGCGAACGCGTCGAGCGCGGCCATGGCCTCGAGGTCGCCCTGCTTGTAGCCGTTGGCGATGATCGCGAAGAGCAGTCGCCTGCCGCTGCTGTCGCGCGCGACTCCGGTCAGGGCGGTAGCTCCGTTGAGCAAACCGGTCTTGGCGCGCACCGCGTCGCGCGACGCGTCGGCGCGCCGCTTCAGCGTGCCGTCGCGGTTCGCGATCGGCAGCGACGCCAAAAACTCGGGGGCGAATCCGAATGACGAGGACCCGATCCGCATCGCGGCCACGAGTCCGCGGGCGCTGACCCGATCCTCGCGGGACAGGCCGGAGCCGTCGACCAGCGAGAATGACTCCGGCGGTACGCCGAGACCGATCAGCGTGGACCGCATCGTCGCGGCGCCAGCCGACCAGGTGCCGGTGCCGCCGGCACTGCCGCGGCCCATCGCTTTCACCAGCGACTCGGCAATGTTGTTGTTGCTGTACTTCATGAACAGGTGCACGACCTCGGACAGCGGCTTGCCCTTGAACGATTCCACCAAGACGTCGTTCGGCTGACGCGGGCCGATGCGAATGGCGCCATCGACGGCGATGCCATTGGCGTCCAGCTGCTTGGTGAAGACATGGCCGGCGTACTCGATCGGCTGCGTGACGCTGCGCGGGAACTCCTGCGGCTCGGCACTACCGCCGATGCTGCCGCTTATCGTGACGGTGTCGCGGCCGCCGGTCGGCGCGCGCTCGACCTGCACGGAGCTGCCGCGACCGGCTTTGGTCTGCGCGCGATTGACGACCTCGAAGTAGGCGATCGCCGGATCGACGAAGACACGCGGCGGTTGTCCGACGGCCCCCGGCGCCACCTTGACGTTGAAGGACGCGTAGTTCACGGACAGGCCCGCTACCGGTGCATGATACGCGCGTGCCGAGGTGCCGCCCCAACTCGGGTGCCAGAGCTGGTCATCGAAGGCACCGCCGTCCAGCACGACGTCACCTTCGACGCGGCGCAGGCCGGACGCCGCGAGATCGGCTGCTAATCGCCACATCTGCTCCGAGGTGAGCGACGGATCGCCGCCGCCCGCCAGCACCAGACGGCCGACGGCCCCGCCCGCGTCCGGAGCACGGTCGGCGTACACCTCGGTTACGAACTGATGTGTCGGCCCGAACGTCGCCAGAGCCGCCACCGCGGTGAGAACCTTGACGTTGGAGGCGGCAATCATGGGCTCATCCGCCGTGCGCGCGAAGATCTCGGCGCCGCTCGTCGCATCCACGACCAGTGCGCCGA
>CADEER010000004.1:0-1218 GCA_902826395.1 uncultured bacterium | reverse complement strand
GCCGGTACGCACGAGGCGAGGGTGCCGGTGTTGAGGCTGGCGTTGACCGAGCGAATGATCTCATTGACCTCAACGTTGCCGTCGAAGTCGCAGTCGCCGGGGCAGGGCGGTCCGGCGAACGGATCGGAGATGCTCGGGTCGTTGAGGAAATCCTCGTCGGTCAGGCTGCACAGAAACTCTTTCATGTCGGCCCGCTCTTGTTCGCTGAGTCGAAACCCGACCAAGAAGGCGCTCTTCAGGGGATTGAGGCTGCCGTCGCCGGCGTATTGTCCCGATTCGATGGTGCGGCCACCTGCCGCATAGTGGTCGAGGACTTCGTCGAGATTGTCGATACTGCCGTCGTGCATGTAGGGCGCGGTGACGCAGATATTGCGCAGGCTGGGTGGCTTGAACTGACCCATGTGCTCTTTAAAGGTGGATACCTCGTACAACCCGAGATTATCGGGCGGGAAGCATCCAAGCCCAGTGCCGCTCACCTCCGGCAAACCGAAACTCGAGCAGCGGAGGTTGTAGAGACCCGTGTTGAAGAACGGCTTTTCTAGAAACACGCCGCCGTCCTCAGTGCGCGAGCTCGTGAAGTTGAAACCGTTGTGGCAATGTCCGCATTCCGTCTTGCCGCTGACGTCGTAGACCAGGTTGAGACCGCGGATCGCGCTGTCAGTGAGCGCATCGTCGTCGCCGAACAGCCATGCGTCGAAGGGCGACGAGCCGGAGATGAGGGTGCGCTGGAAGGAGGCGAGGGCGCGTACGATGCTGGCGACGCTGATCGGCTCGCTGTCGCCGGGAAAGGCCTCCGCGAACATACGCCGGTAGAGCGGCACGGCTTCAAAGCGGGCGAGAAGCTCGGCTTCCCGGCCGGTGAGACCCAACTCGACAGGACTGTCGCCAAACATCGGCACCAGTGCCTGCTCTTCGAGCCGCTCGAGGACATTGTTGTTCCAGGTCAGGGTAGGTGCGTAGGCAATGTTGAACAGCGCCATCGCGCTGCGCGGATGCATCGCGCCTGTCGAGCCGACGGACCGCCTGCGGCCGTCGGTGAAGGCGAGCGATTGCTCGTGGCAGGACGAACAGGAGAACGTCTGGTTGCCCGACAGTCGCGTGTCGTAGAAGAGGAGGCGACCGAGCTCTACTTTCTCGTATGACATGGGATTGTCATCCGGCACGTCCGGTTCGGCGAAGCCGAATGGGAGATCCCACTGGAACGGGATGACTCGCTTC
>CADEER010000003.1:100305-105421 GCA_902826395.1 uncultured bacterium | reverse complement strand
GGGGCGAAGAGGCGATCGGCGTTGCCCGACAAGATGGCGCGGCGCGCTTCCGGGTTCTTCTCCGTGACGATCAGCACTTTCGCGAGCGTCGCGGCGAGGTGGTAGAAGGGCCAGTCTGTGCCGAACAGCAACCGCTCCGGACCGAGGGCCTCGAGCAGCTCGTGCAGCCGCGTCACGCCCTGGCCGTGGATCTCCATCCAGGCATTCGGATATTTGCGCGCCAGCGGCACGGCGTCGGCGATGTCGCGCGCGCCGGCGTGGCCGAGCACGAACTGCACCTCGGGAAAGCGGCGCAGCATCGGCTCGTAGTTTCGCATCAGTGTGAACTGATGCGTGTAGTCGGGCTCGATGCCGGCGCGCCCGGCGTGAAAGAACACCACCAAGCCTAGCCGCCCGCATGCCTCGTAGATGCGCATCGCCTCTTCCGAGTCCGGGAAGAATCGCTGTCCGGCCGGGTGCAGCTTGACGGCGCGCGCACCGGCGCGTGCGTAGCGCTCCAACTTCGCGACCGCCTCCGGATCGCCGTCGTGCACCGAGGCGCCGCGCATCAAGCGATCGCCGGCGCCGGCGTCCTCGATTGCCTGCATGAAGCGCTCGGTGAGGTCGTCGCCGAAGGGCAGTCCGAAAGCGATCGGCAGGATCAGAGCTCGCTGGATGCGACAGGCATCCATCTCGGCGAGCAGGTTGGGAACCGTGTGAGTGGCCGCGGCGCCGCTTCCCCAGGTGAGCTGCGCGATGGCGCCGAGTTGCAGAGCGCGCAGGTCGGCGGCGGTGAAGTTGGCGTTCATGTACACATCGAGGTCGAGCTCACAGCCGGGGTCGGTGGCGTCACAGTCGAGGAGATGGCGCACGCGCTCCGTCCGCGCCTGTAGATCGATGTCCGGCGCAAGCAGCAGCGACATACCGAGATGCGCGTGCGCGTCGAACACCGGCGGCAGATCCTCGGCGATGCAGCGCAGCGTGCCCTTGTCGTCCAGTTCGAACCAAGGCAGATCGGCGAGGCCGCGGTAGCCGCGGTAGCGGTGCATGCCAAACGGACCGCGGCCGGAGCGCACCCGCTCCTCGACGCGCTGTGCCTCCAGTTGCTTCGCGTCCTCCTCGCTGTAGCGGTTCGAGTCGACGCAGCCGGCGGCGCCGGCTGCAGCCGCCGCGGCGATGTGCTTCAGGAACGTGCGCCGGTCGATGTTCACCATTTCCTCCAATCGGATCAGCGGCCGCGAACTCGCAGACCGATCAGGCGACCGCCGCCGCGACTGCTTCCGCGGTGGGCCGCATCAATTGCGGGCGTGTGTTGTCCAGGAAGTAGAGACAGAGATGGCGGGCGCCGGCGGCTGCGAACGACGCTGCCTGTGCCGCCGTCGCGGCGGGGTCGTCGGCGACGAAGAGATGGCACGACGGGGTGATCGCCGCCGGATCGCGGCCGAGGTCGGCGCAGTGGCGGTGCAGGATCTCGAGCTTGCGCGCGAAGTCTTCCGGCGAGCCGCCGGGATAATTCCAGTCGTCTGCAAAGCGCGCGGCGATGCGCAGGAAGCGCTTCTCGCCAACGCCGCCCATCACCAACGGTGGACGCGGCTTCTGCAGCGGCTTCGGCTCGCAGCGCGCGTCTTGCAGCCGGTAGTGCTCGCCCGCGAAGGTCGTGGTCTCACGGGTCAGCAGCGAGTCGACGATCTCACAGGCCTCGGCGAACTGATCGAGCCGTCTGCCGATCGGCAGCAGCGGATTGCCGTAGGCGTTGGCCTCCGCCTCGTGCCAGCCGGCGCCGATGCCGAGGTCGAGGCGGCCGCCCGAGAAGTGATCGAACGTCGCCGCCATGTTGGCCAGCACGGCGGGGTGCCGATACGGGTTGCCGCTCACCATCAAGCCGAGGCGGATGCGTTCGGTCCGCCCCGCCAGATACGAGAGCGCCGTCCAGCCCTCGAAGCACGGACCGCTCTGGTCGCCGTAGATCGGATAGAAGTGGTCGAACAGCCAGCCAGCGTCGAACAGCTCGATGCGTTCGCCCTCGTCCCACATCGCGGCGATGGCCGCCCACGTCGTGTGCTCGGGCTTGGTCTTGAAGGTCAGGCGCATGGTCTCCGCTCCCGGCGCCGATTGTCGGCGCCACCGCGGAGATCACTAGCAACGCGCGCCGCGATTGCCCACCGCCGTCGACTGGTCGGCAGAGGTACGCGCTTCGCTTCGTTCGTGCGGATCGGCGAGCAGGCCGGCAACGGCGTAGTACACCTCCGGACGGAACAGCAATTCGACGTGTCCGAGATCGCGAAACAGAACCGCCTCGCCGAAGGGACACCGCGCCGCCTCCACCGGCTGCACGAGCAGATCGCGGCCGGCGACGATCGAGGTCGTGCGGGTCGCAGGCGCCGGCAATGCGTTGAGCTCGCGCACGAAACGCGATTCCGGCAACAACTGACGCACCAACGCCGACGGGACGAAATTCGCCGCATGGGTGCCGCAATGCGGCGTGCCGAGGGTGATCAGCCGGTCGACCCGCCGCTCGCCGCCCAGCCGCTGCAGGTAGGCGCGCGCGACCAGGCCGCCCATCGAATGAGCGACGATGTCGATGCGCCCCCCTCGCACCTCGGCGTCGAGCGATCGCTTCAGGCGCAGCGCCAGTGAGTCGATCGAGCCGGAGCTGCGATAGTTGAAGGCGATCTGGCGATCGTATCCGCACGCCCTCAAGTAGGCGCGCAGGCCGAGGAAGCTCGATCGGTTCGCCCCCAGCCCGTGTACGAACACCACCGTCCGCAGCTCGCGGCGGCGCAGCGGCGGCGCTCCCGGCGCCAGTCCGCCGAACGGCCACAGCAATGCGTGGGCAACCATCGAGAGCCCTTCGCGGAGAATCGCTGCGCGCACGGCGGCGCCGTCGTACTCGCCCAACCCGGGTTGGCCATACCCCGCCGCGTCGCCTTGCCTGCTCCAAGTCGCACCGTTCATCGGCTCCTCCTCTTCGCGAGCAGCGATTGTATTACATTCGATGACAATATAGTGCAACTGCATAGCACGGCGGTTACGCCTCGACTCGCTCGCCGACCGCTGCCAAGCTGCGTCGCTGCCGACACCCCATGAGCCCGTCCCGATCGCCCAAGAAGCCCGCGCCTCGGCGCCGACCGCGCAAGGACCGCCTCATCCAGACGCGCGTACCCGCGGATCTGGAGAGTACCTTGAAGGAAGAGGCGGAGCGGCGCCGGCTGTCGGTATCGCACCTGATTCGCAGCATCCTCGAGGACACCTTCCAACTGGTCGACGACGTGGTCAGCGACTTCGACAAGGTCGTCAGCGATTCGATGGACTTGGCTCGCAACGTCCGGCGCAACGCTGCCAAGCTGGCCGCCCCATCGCCGCCGGCGCAGGACATCGCCAGCGGTTGGGACCAGGGACTGAGCGACATCTACGGCTGGAGCGAGCTCGTCCTGCAGCGCGGCGCCCAGTGTCGCCGCTGCACCGCGCAGATCGAGCGCGGGTCGACCGCTTTTCTCGGCCTCACCGACAAGACCCGCCGCGGCCGCGTCTGGCTCTGCGCCAGCTGCATTCAGGCTTTGTAGGTAGGCAACGGACCGTTCGACGCCGAACTGATAGAGCTCCGTCAGGATTGATTGTCAGACCAGTTGACAGTCCGATGATTTACTGACACGGTGCCGCGCCATGAGCGAGGCGATTGGGAGTCTCACCCCGGTACGGCGACAGGCTCTTTCCGACGCCGTCTTCGAGCAATTGCGGGCGCGCATCGTCGGCGGCGAATTGGAGGCTGGAATGCCGCTACCCGCCGAGCGAGTTCTCTGCGACGCCTTGGGGGTCAATCGCTCCTCGATTCGCGAGGCACTGCGGCGCCTCGAGCAAGCGCGCCTGGTATCGGTGCGCCACGGCGGCACGTCGCGCGTGCTCGACTACCGGAGCTCGGCGGGGCTCGATCTTTTGCCATCGCTCCTTCTGACCGAGACCGGCGTCGACGCCGCAGCGGTGCGCGGCGTGCTCGAGATGCGGTCGGCGATTGCGAGTGACGCGGCGCGACTGGCGGCGATGCGGGCGACGGCCGACGCGGCGCAGCGCCTCGACGCGATCGCCGATGCCATGGCGGAGGCGAGCTCGCTGGTGGAGCTGCAAGAGTTGGCAATCGAGTTCTGGTCGACGATCATCGACGCGTCCGACAACATCGCGTATCGGCTCGCCTACAACTCGCTGCGCGAAACCTACGACCGCTGTCGCGAGCTGCTCGCCGAGGCGCTGGCGGACGAGTTGCGCGACGCCGCCAGCTACGCGGCGATCGCCGCCGCCGTCGCCGCGGGCGACGCTGCCGCGAGCGAGGATCGCGCGCGCACTCTCGTGCGGCGCGGCGAAGAGGGCATCAATCGCGTTCTGTCCGCCCTCGAGCAAAATCAAGGAGAACCAAGATGACGACCGGGTCGATCGCCGCACGTCTCGTTCACTCCAACGACACACCCGACGAGGGCCTGGGCGGAGCGCGCCAATCGCGCGCCGATTCGCCGTCCACCCTCGACGCGGCGCTGCGCTACTTCGTCGGCCGCGCCAGCCCGCGCATCCTGATCGCGGCGCTGCTCGCCGCGGCGACGGCGCGCGTGGCGATCGGCGGTTGGACGTTGTGGGATCTCGTGCCGATCGCCGTTCTAGTCGTCGTTTGGCCCCTGCAGGAGTGGCTGATCCACGTGCACATCCTGCACTTCAGGCCGTTCATGCTCGCCGGGCGCAAAATCGACTTCACGGTGCCGCGCAGTCACCGCCGGCACCATCGCGACCCGGGCAACCTCGACATCCTGTTCATTCCACTGAGCTCTTACGTCTACACGCTGCCGGCGACACTGCTGATCTGGTTCGGCCTGGCGCCGACGCCGCAGCTCGCGCTCACCGGGCTGACCTTCCACTACCTGTTCTCGCTCAACTACGAGTGGGTGCACTTCCTGGTGCATTCGCGGGTCGTCCCGAAGAGCAGCCTCTACCGCAGCCTGTGGCGCAACCACCGGCTGCACCACTTCAAGAACGAGCACTACTGGATGGGCGTGTCGCGCATCGAGGCCGATCGGCTGCTCGGCACCGCGCCGGATCCGGCAAGCGTTACGACATCGCCCACCTGCCGCGACCTGCTCGCCGCCGGCTGAGTCTC